>NZ_BPQL01000083.1 GCF_022179225.1 Methylobacterium goesingense | reverse complement strand
ACGTCGGCCCCCTCCACGACCGCGCTGGTCGTCGGACCCGCCGCAGGCAGGATCGACGAACAGCCCGACACCGCCAGGGCGGTGCAAAGGGCCAGAGGAAGTGCGCGCATGCAGGGTCGCCTGTCGGTTTCTCTCATTGGCTGCCTAGACCATTGCCGCAACCATGTCCGTGGCGGTGGGGTCACACTTCGCCCGGGAGCGGCCAGGAACGGGAAACCATCCCCGCTACTCACCGCCTGTCCGCGCGAGATTCACATTTGGGCGACGTCGAACATCGCACCGAGATAAGCGTTCTCACCCTACGCAGATCTGGTATCTGTCGAGATCAGATTTCTCGGCACCCCCGAATCCATGACTTCGTCATTCGACTATACACCTCCGGGCCTTGCGGATGGGGTCCCCGGCGCCGTCCGGCGCCGGCACGTCTTCTACGTTCCAGGGTATGATCCGGAGGGCAGCAGCCGCTACCGGATGCTGTTCGTCCGGGAACTGACGCGTTACGCGAAGCGCTTCGGCGAACCCAAGCCCAGCATCACCCGCGCCACGATGAACGCGGACGAGACGGTACAGAGCTGGCGCGTGGCCGCGCAGCCCGAGACCGGGGGCGCCGAGACCAGCTACGACGTGCTGCTCTGGGACGACATCGTCCGGAACGATTTCCAGCGCCTGCGCCTCGTCAGCGTCGCCCTCCTGGTGGTGGGCACGCTCCAGGCCATCACATCCGGCATGATGGTCCGGTTCTACCGGCTGAACTGGAAGTACGGAAACGTCATCCTCTACCCCCTGCTGATGGTCGTGGTCCTCGCCCTCTGCACCGTGGCCATCGCGGCCTTCGTCCATGCCCATCTCGGCACGGGCTTCGCGCACAGCCTCGGCTGGCCGCTCTGGGCCACGATCCCGGCCGGGCTCGTCATCGGCCTCGCCTGGGTGAAGGCGATGGAGGCGCTCCTCAACCGGATCTTCTTCTGGCAACTCCTGAACGACTGGGTCTTCAACTGGCAGCACGGTCGGGGCAGCCGCCCCGATTACGAGCGCCGCCTCGAACTCTTCGCGGACCACGTCCATGCCCGCTGCTCCGCCTTCGCGGAATCCGGGGACATCCCGGACGAGGTCATGATCCTCGGACATTCCTCGGGCGCCCTGACGGCGGTGGAGGTGGCGGCCCGCGTGCTCGCCCGCGCGCCCGACCTGGGATGCGCCGGGCAGACGCTCGCCCTCGTCACCCTGGGCTCCGGCCTGCCGCTGGTGGCCTTGCAGCCACGCGTCGATCGCCTGCGCGACGAGATCGCGACCCTGGTGACATCGCGCCGCCTCGTCTGGGTCGACTTCCAGGCGCCGCAGGACTGGATGAACTTCCCGGGCTTCAACCCCGTGAAGGATCTCGACCTCGACCTCCGGGGCCGGCCGGCGGCCAACCCCCTCGTGCGCTCGGCTCGGTTCCGCGAGATCATCAGCGCGGAGACCTACATGAAGGTGCGCTGGCGGCCCTTCCGGATGCACTTCCAGTTCCTCCTCTCCAACGATCAACGGGGCTACTACGATTTCTTCGCGATGACGCTCGGCCCCCAGCGCCTGCGCGAGCGGGTGCTGAACCCAGTCCTGCCGGAACCCGGCCCCGCAATCCTCGCCCCCTGAGGCCGCGCCGCCGAATTCCGCCGCAAAGCCTGCTAAGGAGCAGGCTCGGCACAGGAGAGCGCGATGTCGTCAGCCTCGAATCCGGCGCCGGGCGACAAGCCCGGCATCCTCGTGGTGATGGGGGTGTCGGGGTCCGGCAAGAGCACGGTGGCGGCCTGCCTCGCCGAGCGCCTCGGCTGGGTCTTCGTCGACGGCGACAGCTTCCACAGCCCGGAACACGTGGCCAAGATGCGGGCCGGGCATCCCCTCGACGACGACGACCGTGCCCCCTGGCTCGCCGCGATCGGCGCCTGGATCGATACGCGCCTGCAGGCGCGCGAGCCCGGCATCGTCGTCTGCTCGGCCCTGCGCCGGGCCTATCGCGACGTCCTCGTGCGGGGGCGCGACGCGGTCCGGATCGTCTACCTCGAGGGCGACCGCGACCTGATCGACCGGCGCCTGGCGCTGCGCCGGGGGCACTTCATGCCGGCGGCCCTCCTCGACACCCAGTTCGCCATCCTGGAGCCGCCGGGGCCGGAGGAAAACGCGATCGCGGTGGGCATCGAGGGCCCACCCGAGGCCATCGCCGCAACGATCGCGGTTCGGGCGGGATTGGAGGAGGGCGCACAGGAGCCCCGAAACCCCGCATGAGCACCTCGTCCCATCCGTTCTCGGACATGGCCCCCGCCGACATCGCTCTGGTAATCTCGGACGTGGACGGCACCCTCGTCACCTCTGACAAGCGCCTGACGCCGGCCGCCCGGGCGGCGGTGCGCAGCCTGGGCGAGGCGGGCATCGCCTTCACCATCGCGTCGAGCCGGCCCCCCATCGGCCTCAAGCCGCTGGCGGCAGACCTCGGCCTCACGCTGCCGATGGGCGCCTTCAACGGCAGCACCCTGGTGGCCCCCGACCTCACCATCCTGTCGGAGACCCTGATCCCGGCCGAGGCCGCCCGCGCGGCGGCCCGGCTCTTCTCGGAGGCCGGGCTCGCCATCTGGGTCTTCGCCGAGGGGCGCTGGAACCTCACCGACCCGCACGGCCCCTACACCGATCTCGAGCGCCGCACCCTGCTCACCGAGCCGCACGCCGTGGATGATCTCGGACCGCTCCTCGGCCGGGCCGCCAAGATCGTGGGGGTGAGCGCGGACGCGGACCACCTCGCGGCCTGCGAGGCGCGGGTCGCCGCCGCGCTGGGCGAGGACGCCGACGTCCACCGCTCGCAGGCCTACTACCTCGACGTGACCCCGCCGGGCGTCGGCAAGGCCGGCTTCGTCGACGCCATGAGCCGGCACCTCGGCATTCCCCCGGCCCGCATCGCCACCCTGGGCGACGCCGGCAACGACGTGCCGATGTTCGCGCGCAGCGGCTTCTCCGTGGCGATGGGCAACGCCGCCCCGGCCGTGCAGGCGGCGGCCCGGGCGGTGACGGCCGGAAACGACGCGGACGGGTTCGCCAAGGCCATCGCAAAATTCATTTTGCGGCGCTGAGGCGGCGCGCCGGCAGACCCCCGCACAAATGCCGGAGGGCATTGAGCCCGTTCGCGAATCGGCTCCGGTACAATCGGCGCGCACCCGGCACACCTGTGCCATGTGCGCCACAGCACATGGGGAAACGGCCACGCTGACCCGGCCCGAGCCGCTTTCCGGCCGCAATTCGACCGGACCTTGGCCATCCAAGAAAAAGGTCGATCCGGGTCTCCGTATGAACCAGCGCCTCCTGCTCCTCGCCGTCGTGGCGGTCGCCGTGCCCTGCGGGGTTCTCGCGCCCGGCGAGGCGACCGCGCAGGGTTCGGCGGCCCGGGACAACATCGACGCGCTGATCGAGCAGCAGGCCAAGGCCCAGGGCGTTCCGTCGAGCTTCGTCCACCAGGTCGTGAAGCGCGAGAGCAACTACAACCCGAACGCCAAGGGCGGCAGCGCCCTCGGCCTGATGCAGATCAAGCACGCCACCGCCAAGGGCCTCGGCTACCAGGGCGACGCGGCCGGGCTGTTCGATCCCCGCGTGAACCTGCGCTACGGCATCGCCTACCTGGCGGGCGCCTACCGTGCCGCCAAGGGCGACATCGCCCGTGCCTATGGCTTCTACAATCGCGGCTACTACTACGCCGCCAAACGCCTCGGCATCGAGACCAGCGTCCCCGACGACATCGACGCGCCGAAATCCGGCGAGGCCTTCGGCAGCGTCTTCGCGCGCGCCGCCACGCCGTCGGTCGCCGCCGCCAACACCGCGCTCGCCTACGCTCCGAGCCCCGCGGCGAACGGCATACCGACGGACGTCGTCGCGGTGCCGCTGCCGCCGCGCCGTCCGGCCTCCCTGGCGGGCCTCACCACAACGGAGGTGGCGGCCCTGGCCCCCGAACCGGCTCCGAGCGCCGCGGCTCCGGCGATCAGCCCCAATCCCGGCTTGGCCCCGACCGTGGTCCAGACCGGCGCCCCGGTCGAGGCGGCCTTCAGCGAGACCATCGAGGTGCCGCTGCCGCCGCGCCGGCCCTCGGCCCTCGCCCTGGCGTCGGTCGGGCGGCCAATCGTCGCGAAGAAGGCGCCCGCGACCGGCACCATCCTCGAGGCCTCGGCCCTGCCGGTTCAGTAAGGGCGGGGTCTTCGCCCTGCCGGAAACGGGAAAGCCACCCGAAACGGTCCGCCAGAACGCGGTCGGACCCGCCTGACGGGCAGATTTCAGGCCAACGCGCGCCGGCCCGGCCTCAGCGCCGCCGACCCTCGGAAAAGGTTTTCCACCGGTTCGAATGTCCGGAATGGCTTGCGTCGCGGCCTGCCTAGTCTCACATGGTGCAATGCGGTGAACTGCAGTCAGGCCGGTCGGGCACGATCGCTGCAGCATCCGCGAGACGGGGCGCCTTCGGGACAACGGTGCGAACCGGTGTTCCTCTGTCAGGAGCCACGAACATATTCAGGCACCATACTTCCAAGTATCGTTCGATTCTTGGAACCAAGCGCCTATTGTATTGCAACCGGCGCGCAGGTCCGACCACCTGGGCGCGCATCGAGGAAGCGGACGACGGCATGGCCGGCGCGGCAGAACAAGAATCGATCTTCCTGGCTGAGCTCGGCCGGAGGGTCCGTCACGCCCGGACCGTGCGCGGCCTGTCTCGCAAGCTCCTCTCGCAGACCTCGGGGCTCTCGGAGCGCTACATCGCGCAGCTCGAGAGCGGACAGGGTAACGTCTCGATCATCCTGCTGCGCCGCGTCGCCAACGCGATGGGCGTGCGCCTCGACGACCTGATCGCCGGGCAGGATATCGGCCCGGACTGGCACGTGATCCGTGACCTCCTCGGCAACGCTTCACCCGAGCAGATCGCCCTGGCCAAGGGAATCCTGTCGGGGCAATCCTCGGCGAGCGGCGAGGTACCACAGCCGCGCGTCGCCGTGATCGGCCTGCGCGGGGCCGGCAAGTCGACCCTCGGACGCCGGGTCGCCGACCGCCTGGGCTGGACCTTCGTGGAACTCAACGCCGAGATCGAGCGCGAGAACGCCCTCTCGGTGAAAGAGATCTTCGCGATCTACGGGCAGGAAGGCTACCGGCGGCTGGAGCAGGCAGCCCTGCGCCGCCTCACCGAGCATCCCGGCCCCCTCGTTCTCGCCACCAGCGGCGGCATCGTGGCCGAGCCCCTGACCTACGACCTGCTGCTCCAGGCCTTCTTCACGATCTGGCTGCGGGCCCGGCCCGAGGAGCACATGCAGCGGGTGCGCGACCAGGGCGACCTCGCCACCACCGGCGACCACCCGTCCGCGATGCAGGAGTTGCGCGCGGTCCTGGCCAGCCGCGAGCCGCTCTATGCCCGCGCCTCGTCCGTGGTCGACACCTCCGATGTCCCCGTGGAAGTGATGGTCGACCGCCTCGCCGAGGCGATCGAGGCCCGGTTCGGCGATCTCGACCAGCGCCGCCGCGCCTGACGATCGGCGCGCCTCCGCTCGGCCCGGATACCGCCCGGTCTTGATCGACCGCCCGAGGCACACCAAGCTACGGACATGCGACTCGGCGGCAATTCGGTCTGCTGAGATCGCCGATGACAGACGAACCATCCACCGGAACGCCGCGGGGCGGATGCGTCGTCCCGGCGACCACCCAGCGGGGGTCGTCACGGGGCGGTCCGCCTCCCGGCGCTTGAGAGGCCGGCCCAGAGGAGGCCCCAATGTCCGCCAGTGCATTCCCGGTCGCAGTGCAGGAGTCCGAGCCGCTCGCCGTCTGCGATCCAATCTGGGCGCGCCTGCGGGTCGAGGCCGAGGCGATCGTGCGGGAGGAGCCGCAGCTCGCCTCCTTCATCGTGGCCACGATTCTCAACCACGCCTCCCTGGAGGGCGCGGTGGCCCACCGGGTCGCGGCCCGCCTCGGGCATGTCTCCCTGCCGGCCGAACTCGTCGCCCACGGTTTCCACGAGGCGATCGGCGCCGATCCGGACCTCGGCCGCGCCTTCCGGGCCGACATCGCGGCGGTGCTCGATCGCGACCCGGCCACCAGCCGGGCCATCGAACCGGTCCTGTATTTCAAGGGCTTCCACGCGATCCAGGCGCATCGTCTCGCGCACTGGTACTGGGGGCAGGGCCGGCGCGACCTCGCACTCTACCTCCAGAGCCGGTCCTCGGAGGTGTTCCAGACCGACATTCATCCGCAGGCCCGGATCGGGCGCGGCATCTTCCTCGACCACGCCACCGGGCTGGTGGTCGGCTCCACGGCGGTGATCGAGGACGACGTCTCGATCCTGCATGCCGTCACCCTCGGGGGCACCGGCAAGCAGGGCAGCGACCGCCATCCGAAGATCCGCCACGGCGTCATGATCGGGGCCGGGGCCAAGATCCTCGGCAACATCGAGGTGGGCGCCTGCGCGCGCATCGCAGCCGGCTCCGTCGTGCTGCGCGCGGTTCCCGCCAACACCACCGTGGTCGGCGTGCCGGCCCGCGTGGTGGGAACCGCCGGCTGCGCCGAGCCGTCGCGGGCCATGGACCAGCTCGTGGCCATGGATCAGTTCATCCACATGGCCGAGGGCATCTGACGGCGCTCGGGCTTGGGACTCAGCCCCGCTTGCCCATCCCCCGATGGCGTGGCAAGCGGGGGCCAGCCCGGCCCAAGGCCGCGCCCGGCCGAGCCCCGCGGCATGCCGCGCGCCGTCCTGTGCGCCGGAGGCCCCGATCCCAACGCGAGAGGCGATCAGCGTGAACAAGACCGACATTGCGAAGGTGCAGGACTACCTCCGCCGCACCTTCGCCAACACCAACATCCGCCTCGTTCCCCGCCCCAAGAAGGACGATTCGGCCGAGGTCTATATCGGCGAGGAGTTCCTGGGCGTGGTCTCGGTGGACGACGAGGACGGCGACCGCTCGTTCAACTTCGCCATGGCGATCCTGGACATCGACCTCGAGGATTAGGGGCTTCGCCTGCCGGATCGACGGGTCCGCCGCACGCTCCTGCGACGCAGGACCCTGTGCGCGGATTTAACCCTGACGGCAGGAAACCCTTAACGTTTCGTAAACGACGCGGCACAGTGCGCTCCACATCGTTCTCGATGCTGGAGCGTTCGCGTCATGACTCTCAGCCCCTCGGCCATCGAATCCCTCCAGACCCTCTGCGTCGGCCTCGCCCTGTCGGGCCTGCTCGCGAGTGCGTTCGAACTCTTCACCGCGCGCCGCGCCAGCTTCAGCCTGCTCGAGCGCGGCGGCGTCACCGCCGTGGCGGCCCTGCCCATGCTGGCCTTCGGGGCGCCCTTCATCATCCTGCGCAACACGGTCCGCGGGCGGCGCTTCGAGCGGCGACCGATCCCCTTCGTGATGATCGCCACGATCATCGCCTGCGGCTGGAGCCTGATGTCGGGCCGCATCGCCCTCGACCTCGCGCACCTGATCACGGGCCTCTGAAAGACCCGTGATCCCCGGCTCGCCGCCGCCGTTAGCGGTTGGCGGTGGCCACCGGCGAGGCGCCTGCGTTGAGGGTGACCCAGGCGAGACCGTCCTGGCCCTCGCGCTTGATGAAGGTGTACCCGGTGGCGGGGGCCGAGAGCACGGCGTTGGTCTTGTTGTCGAGGATGAGGTCTCCCCGATCGGTGCGGACCATCAGCACCGCGTGCCCCTCGCCGATATCGTCGATCACCACCGTCATCCGCAGGGCCCGGCGCGGCAATCCGCGCTCCACCAGCATCCGGCGCTTGAGAAGCTGATAATCCTCGCAATCGCCGAAACCGTCATCGGGATAGTCCCAGCGGTCCACCACGCCCCAATGGGCGAGATCGGTGATCGGCTTGATCCGGGCATTCACCCGGCGGTTGACGCGGGCAAGCAGGTCGCGAATGCGCGGCGTCAGGGTGATGATGGCGGGCTCGCTCGTGTCGACCGCGCACTCGGCCGGCATCCGCGCGCACAGCGCGGTCCAGGCCGCGACCGGGCGGGCGGGCGGACCCGCATCGACCCGTGGGGCGTCGGGCAGGGCGGCGACGGTCTGCGCCTCCGTGGTGGCGCCCCCGAGGAGCAGGATCGAGCCCACCAGGGAGAACTGAACCGCGCGACCGATCCGTCGCCACAGGACCCGGCGCCCCCAGCCCGGCGCGAGCCCATCACCACTTCGCAGAATCGCGTGCCGCATGCCGGTCGCCCTGCCGTCCCTCGTGAGACGACGAAGTTTGCACGGGAGCGGCCGAGGCTCAATCGGAAAGTTAAACCCCCGTTAACCCGCGAGCGCAGGAGAAGGTTCCGCGTGACGATGTGGTTTTCGTGTCATCGTCGCGGGACGGCACGGGACATCGCTCCCGTTCGCCTGCCGGGCGGAACCCGCGCCGGGGCGGCCAACCGTCAGCGGTTGGCGGTCGTGACCGGCGAGGTGACACCCCCAAGCGAGACCCATGCCACCGTCTCGGCCGATTCGCGCTTGATGAAGACGTAGCCGGTCCGGTGCCAAGCCAGCACATCGCCGACCTTGTTGTCGAGCACGAAGTCGCCCCGGTCGGTGATCAGGGTGAGCACGGCGTGGCCCTCGCCCTTCTCGTCGATGACCACGGTCATGCGCATCGCCCGGCGCGGCAGGCCGGCCTCGGCCAGGAGCTTGCGCTTGAGGAGCTGATAATCCTCGCAGTCGCCGGCGCCGTCCTCGGCCAGGTCCCAGCGGTCCGGCACGCCCCAGTGATCCATATCGGTGAGGGGGCGCAGGGTGCGGTTCACCCGGCGGTTCACCGCCGCGATGGTGGCCCAGGTGGCGGGGGTGAGGGTGATGCGCGGGGCCTCGTTGAGGTCGATGGCGCACTCGGCGGCGTAGCGCTGGCAGAAGCCGGACCAGGCGGCCAGGGGCTTGGCCTCGTGCAGGGGCTGCGCCGAGGGGGTCGGCGAGGGCAAGGACAGCATGGGCAGGCCGGCCTGGGTCTGCGCCTGGCTCGGGCTTACCGTCGCGGCCAAGGCTGCGAGAAGTGCCAGCGCGATCGTCTTCGTCCTGCCCATGGCGGCGTCCTCAAGTCCAACGCCGTCATCGTGCCGCCACGGAGCCTGTCCCGCGCTGAAGTCGATCCGTGCAATTTTATCGATTCGGCGCGGCCCGGCGCCTCTCGCGTGCCAGGCCCAACGCCACCTCACGGCGATGCCGCGAACCCGCGCGATTCCCCCAAGGGTACGGTAACCATCCCGCTCCGGGTGCGATGCGGAGCTCCGCCGTGACACCCGCGGGCGCCCTTGCTATGCCCCTCCGATCCGGGCTGGCGGGCGAGCCGGCGGGGTCAAGACCCGCACCAAGACCCCGCCCAGCCCCTGAAGCGGATTCGTCGTGCCATGAACATCTTCGCCACCTTCGAGGGCCGCGTCCGCGCGGCCGTGCAGGGCCTCATCCGGTCCGGGCAACTGCCCGAGGGACTCGACCTCGCCCGCGTGGTGGTGGAGCCGCCCCGCGACGCCAGCCATGGCGATCTCGCCACCAACGCCGCCCTGGTGCTGGCCAAGGAGGCGAAGACCAACCCGAAGGCCCTCGGCGAGACCCTGGCGGCCGCCCTGCGCGCCGACCCCGACGTGGTGGAGGCACAAGTGGCCGGCCCCGGCTTCATCAACCTGCGGCTGGCCCCGGGCACGTTCCATGCCGTGGTGCGGGCCGCCCTCGCCGAAGGCGAGGCCTACGGTCGGGGCACGATGGCGAGCGGCGCTTCGCCGGCGGGCCGCGTCAACATCGAGTACGTCTCGGCCAACCCCACCGGCCCGATGCATGTGGGCCACGGGCGCGGCGCGGTGTTCGGCGACGCGCTCGCCAACCTCCTGGTGGCGGCCGGGCGCGACGTGACGCGCGAATACTACATCAACGACGCCGGCGCGCAGGTCGACGTGCTCGCCCGCTCTGCCTTCCTGCGCTACCGCGAGGCACTCGGCGAGCCCGTCGGCCCGGTGCCGGAGGGGCTCTACCCGGGCGACTACCTCGTGCCCGTGGGCCAGGCCCTCGCCGAGGCCCATGGCCGCGCTCTCCTCGACCAGCCGGAGACGGAATGGCTCCCGCTGGTTCGGGCCTTCGCCATCGACGCGATGATGGACCTGATCCGGGCCGACCTCGAGCGTCTGGGCATCCACCACGACGTGTTCTTCTCGGAAGCCACCCTGAAGGAGGCGGTCCCCGTTCTCCTCGCCGAACTCCGGGGGAAGGGGCTCGTCTACGAGGGGCGCCTGCCGCCGCCCAAGGGCCAGCTCCCCGAGGATTGGGAGGACCGCGAGCAGACGCTGTTCCGCACCGTGGAGTTCGGCGACGACGTCGACCGGCCGCTGCTGAAGTCGGACGGCTCCTTCACCTACTTCGCCTCCGACATCGCCTACCACCGGGACAAGATCGCGCGGGGCGCCACCGACCTCATCGACGTGCTGGGCGCGGACCATGGCGGCTACGTCAAGCGCATGCAGGCCGCCGTGAAGGCGGTGAGCGACGGGCACGCCACCCTCGACGTGAAGCTCTGCCAGCTGGTGCGGCTGCTGCGCGCGGGCGAGCCCGTGAAGATGTCCAAGCGCGCGGGCGAGTTCATCACCCTGCGGGAGGTCGTCGACGAGGTCGGCCGCGACGCGATCCGCTTCATGATGCTCTATCGGAAGAACGACGCCACCCTCGATTTCGACCTCGCCAAGGTGGTGGAACAGTCGAAGGAGAACCCGGTCTTCTACGTGCAGTACGCCCATGCGCGCTGCGTTTCGGTGTTCCGCCAGGCCGCGCAGGCGATGCCGGGCGAGGACCTCTCGCGGAACGGCCTGCTCGCCGAGGCCGACCTCGCGCTTCTCACCGACCCGGGCGAGATCGAGATCATGCGGCTCGTCGCGCAATACCCGCGCGTCATCGAGGCCGCGGCGGGCGCGCACGAACCGCATCGCGTGGCGTTCTACCTCTACGAACTCGCAAGCTCGCTCCACGGTTTGTGGAACAAGGGCAAAGACTTGCCGCAATTACGGTTTATTAATCCTGACGACCGAAACTCCACTCGGGCTCGATTGGCCCTCGTTGAGGCTTTGCGGGGCGTTGTCGCCTTCGGCCTCGCGGTGTTGGGCGTCACCGCGCCGGACGAAATGCGGTGAGGTGATCTCGGCGTGAAGAGGGATGCTGGCATGACGACGAACGCTTCGCGAGCGACAGTCGATTTCGACGCTTTCGCGCGGGATCTGCAGCAGCCCCAGGCGCCGGTTCAGCCCGCCCAGGTTCAGCCCGTGGCCGGCGCGGCCGCCCCCAAGGCCGACCCGCTGGCCGAGCTCGCCCGGATCGTCGGGCAGGACGATCCGTTCCGGGCCCTGCTCCAGGCCCGCGACGCCCAGGTGGCCGGGCGGACCCGTGTCGAGCCGAGCTTCGGTGAGGCGCCGGCCCAGCCCTATGCGCCGCAGACCTACGCCCAGCAGCCGGCGCCGCAGGCGGGCTCGAACGCTGACGCTTTTGACCAGTATCTCGCCTCCGTCGATCACGGCGCCTACCGCGATCCCCAGGAGCCCTACCCGGATGCGAACGCCGCCGAGTTCGCGCCCAACGATGCCGACGCCCGGGTCCGCCCCCTGGAGCGGCCGCGCCAGCGCAGCCGCCTCGTCTCGGTGGGAGCCGGCCTCGGCGTCCTCGCCCTCTGCGTCACCGGAGCCCTCGCCTGGCGCGGCCTGCACGGGAGCACCGGCGGTGCCGGCGGCGTTCCGACCATCATGGCCGACACCGCGCCCCTGAAGATCGCGCCGCAGAAGGCGGACGGCGTCGAGATCCCGGACCAGAACAAGCAGATCTACGACCGCACCGCCAAGGACGGCCAGATCCGCATCGTCAACCGCGAAGAGCAACCCCTCGACGTCGCCCAGGCCGCCCGCGCGGCCCTGGGCTCGGCGGAGGGCGGCGCCACCCCGGGCAGCGCCGCGCAGACCCCTCAGGCTCAAGGCCAGCAGGGCGGTGGCCTCACCGATTCCCTCGGGGAGCCCCGCCGGGTCCGCACCGTCTCGGTGAAGCCCGACACGCCGCCCCCGCCGCCCCAGCGCGAAGCCCCGGCGGAGGCGACCGCGACGCCGGCTTCCGTGATCCCGACCATGACCCTTCCGGGCGCCGCCGCCGACGGCGCGCCCGCCAACGGCTCACTGCGCCAGCGCGCCGCCCGGCTTCCGCCGCCGGTCGCCACCACGCCGGTGGCGGAGGCGCCCGCCCCGACCCAGGCCGAGCCGGCCCCGGCCCCGCGCCCCAAGGCCCCCCAGCGCGTCGCCGCCGTGGCGCCGGAATCGACCTCGGCCATCGCGAGCCCGCCCCCCGCGGCGGCGGCGGCCAGCGGCGGAGGCGGCTACGCGGTCCAGCTCGGCGTGCGCACCAGCGAGAGCGAGGCCCAGGCCACCTTCCGGCAGATGCAGGGCAAGTATAACCAGCTCTCCGGCCAGCCCGCCCTGATCCGCCAGGCCGAGGTCAACGGCAAGACGATCTACCGCGTCCGAGTCGGCCCCCTCGGCAAGACCGAGGCGACCAGCCTGTGCACCCAGCTTCAGGGCGCGGGCGGCCAGTGCTTCGTGGCCAAGAACTGACACCGGACCTGAACTGACCCCGAACCCGAACTAACTCCACACTCAGGGCGGCCCCTTCGGACCGGTGAGCGGTGACGGGACGCGGGATCCGCGTTCCGTCACGATGCCCGTGGCGCTGCCCCGATCCGGACGGCCCTGTGGCCCCGGAGCCACGCGCCCGCCCTTGCGTGCGCCGCCATCGCGTCCGACCATTTTCCGGCCCCATCCGGCGGTGATGCCGGTGCCGTCGAATCGATATCTCACGTTTCTCTTCCGGCTCCCCCCGAGCCGGCTCCGGTCCATCCCCGAGGACGCGTCCACCGCCATGACCTCCCGTGCCCTGATCCTCGGTTGCGCCGGCAAGACCCTCTCAGGCCAGGAGGCCGCGTTCTTCCGGGACATGGCGCCCTGGGGCTTCATCCTGTTCAAGCGCAACATCGGCACGCCGGACGAGGTCCGGGCGCTCACCGACGCCCTGCGGGCCACGGTGGGCCGGGCGGACGCCCCGATCCTGATCGACCAGGAGGGCGGCCGGGTGCAGCGCATGGGGCCGCCGCACTGGCCGGCCTACCCGGCCGGGCGTCGCTTCGGCGGCCTCAACGGTTCGGCCGCGGCCATCGCGCATCTCGGCGCCCGGCTGATGGCCCACGATCTCGCCAGCGTCGGCATCAACGTGGACTGCGCCCCCGTCCTCGACGTGCCGGTGGCCGGCGCCCACGACGTGATCGGCGACCGCGCCTACGACACCGCCCCCGGCCGGGTGGCCGAGATCGGCCGGGCCGTGGCCGAGGGCCTGATGCAGGGCGGCGTGCTGCCGGTGATGAAGCATATTCCCGGGCACGGCCGCGCCGGCTGCGACAGCCACAAGGGGCTGCCCGTAGTGGAGGCGAGCCTGGAGGCGTTGAGCGCCCAGGATTTCGTCCCCTTCCGGGCACTGGCCGATCTGCCCATGGCCATGAGCGCCCACGTGGTGCTCACGGCGCTCGATCCCGTCCACCCGGCGACACAGTCGGCCCGCGTGATCCGCGACGTCATCCGCGGCGCCATCGGTTTCGACGGCCTGCTGATGACCGACGACCTCTCGATGCACGCCCTCCAGGGGACATTCCGCGCCCGCACCGAGGCCTGCTTCTCCGCCGGCATCGACGTCGGCCTGCACTGCAACGGCGACGCCGACGAGATGCGCGGCGTCGCCGAGGGGGCCCCGGTTCTGGCCGGCGCGGCCCTGCGCCGGGCCGAGGCCGCCCTGGCGCGCCTGCCCGCCGGCCCCGACGCCTTCGACGTGCACGAGGCCCGGGCTCGCTTCGCCGCCGCCCTGTCCCTCGCCGCCTGAGCGCGCGGGCCCGGATCAGGCGACAACGGCGCGCGGCTGGTCTATGAACTGGCGGCGGGCCGCGAACTTGCATGCCCGCGCTGCGGCGATCGGAACGGAGCGCGCGTCACCCGCACTTCTTGTGCTCGGGGTGCCCGATCCTTAGGTTCGCTCACAACCGACACACGAGACGGCGCCGCGCAGCGTTCGGGCTGCGGCGCGGGAGGTTGCCATGGGCAGCATGAGTATCTGGCACTGGATCATCGTCGCCGGCATCGTGATGCTGCTGTTCGGCCGCGGCAAGATCTCGGACCTGATGGGCGACGTCGCCAAGGGCATCAAGGCCTTCAAGAAGGGCATGGCCGAGGACGAGACGCCGGCCACCACCGCCGTGCCGCCGCCGAGCGCGGGCGAGCCGGTGCGCACGCTCCCCCACCAGGGCGAGCCCGCCACCGCCAACACGGTCTCGGGCAACACGGTCTCGGCCGACCGCAAGGTCGTCTGACCCGCGCGTCGTCGAAGTGAGGCGCATGCGGCCACGCGGGTCTGGCGGAATCCGCCGTGACCTGCCATGGCCTGCGCGCCGTTGATGGACAGCGCGCGGTCGCGGGACAGTCGACACCATGTTTGACATGAGTTGGGGCGAGGTGATGCTGATCGGCGGCGTCGCCCTCATCGTCATCGGCCCGAAGGACCTGCCCAAGGCCCTGCGCACGGTCGGGCAGATCACCGGCAAGATGCGCCGCATGGCCGGCGAGTTCCAGTCGCAGTTCAACGAGGCGATCCGGGAGGCCGAGTTCGACGAGATCCGCCGCGAGGTGGACGGCGTCAAGAAATCGGCAGGCACGATGGGGCCGACCTTCAATCCGGTCCAGACCATCCGCTACGAACTGAAGGGTGCCGTCGACGGACGCACCGCCACGAAGACGACGCCCTCGCCGACGCAAGGGCTCGCCAACGTTGCCGAGCAACTCGGCCCGGAACCCACGATCCAGGCGCCCGCGCAGCCGGAATCTCCGCCGCAGGAGCCTCAGCCACATGGCCCCGCGCCGGAGGCGCCCTCCCACCCGGCGACCCACACCTGGAGCGGCGACCCGCTGACGTCTCCGCCCCCCACCGAGCCGCCGCATGCCGCGCCCCCGCGTCCCGAGGCAGCGGCCAAACCCGAGCTTGATTCCGGCCGATGAGCACCGAGACCGACGACGCCGAGATCGAAGCCTCGCGGGCCCCGCTCCTCGACCACCTCATCGAACTCCGCTCGCGGCTGATCAAGTCGCTGGCCGCCTTCGTGGTGATGTTCTTCGGGTGCTTCTTCTTCTCGCGGCACATCTACAACGTGCTGGTCTACCCCTACGTCTCGGTGGTGGGGGTCGAGAACGCCAAGCTGATCGCGACGCACTTCCTCGAGCAGGTGTTCACCAACATCAAGCTCAGCGTGTTCGGCGCGGGTTTCCTGGCTTTTCCGGTCATCGCCACGCAGGTCTACGCCTTCGTGGCCCCGGGCCTCTACCGCAACGAGCGCCAGGCCTTCCTGCCCTATCTCGTGGCGACACCGGTGTTCTTCGTGCTGGGCGCCCTGGTGGTGTTCTTCCTGGCGATGCCGCTGCTGATCCAGTTCTCGGTCTCGCTGCAGCAGATCGGACAGCCGGGGGAGGCGACCATCGCCCTCCTGCCGAAGGTGGACGAGTACCTCTCGCTCATCATGACGCTGATCTTCGCCTTCGGCATCGCCTTCCAGCTGCCGGTGATCCTGACGCTCCTCGGGCAGATCGGCGTCATCGACACCGCGTTCCTGCGCGAGAAGCGCCGCTACGCCATCGTCCTCGTCTTCGTGGCCGCCGCCATCCTGACGCCGCCGGACGTGATCTCGCAGCTCTCGCTGGCGATCCCGATGCTGCTCCTCTACGAGGCCTCGATCTTCTCGGTGGCCCGCGTCGAACGCCGCCGCAAGGCCCAGCGGGCAGCCGAGGGGCTGGAGCCGTAAGGCCCCCGCTCCCTTACGAGGCTTCGGCCCGGAGCGGCGCCGCGGGCACGGCCGGGTCACGCCAGCGGTTCAGCTCGGCATCGATCGCCCCTTGCGTGCCCTGCATGAATTCGGCGCCGCTCAGGCCCGGGGGCAGGGGGGCGAGGTAACTCACCGTCACGGCGCCGGGGCTGTGGCGGGCGCCCCCATGGGGCCAGTACAGGCCGGAATTCACCGCCACCGGCAATACGGGGAGGCCGAGCTTGGCGTAGAGTAGCTCGACACCGCGCTTGAACTGGACCGGCTCGGCGATGCCGCCGCGCGTGCCCTCGGGAAACATCAGCACCGAGCGGCCCTGCGCGATCGCCGCGCGGCTCTCGTCGATCATCACCCGCAGGGCCTGGGTGCCGTTGGCCCGATCGATGATGATCATCGGCGAGCGGCGCAGGAACCAGCCCACGATCGGGATCGCCACGAGTTCGCGCTTGGCCACGATCGCGACGTTGGGCACCAGCACGAGGAAGGCCAGGGTCTCCCAGGCCGACTGATGGTTGGCCACGATGAGGCAGGGCTCGGACGGGATGCGCTCGCGGCCCTCCTCCACATAGGTGAGCCCGACGATGCCCTTGAGCCCGAACAGGATGCCGCGCGACCACAGGCGGGTGAAGGCGCGGATGGGCCGGGGCGGCGCGCCCAGGAGGGCGAGCACGGCCAGCGGCACGATGAACAGGCCGGTCCAGCCGGCCCAGTAGGCGTTGAAGAGCCCGGAACGGATGCGCGACACGGGGTGGTTCCCTCGATCTCGCTCAAGCCGCCCGACCCGGTACGGATCGGAGCGCCTGAGCGTGGCATTTCATCAGCGACGGCGGCGGCGATCCGGTCTATGCCGGCCCGCCGCGCCGAGGCGCGACCGTTCCTTTAAACGTTTTCCCGATCCACGCGAGCCGAACCCCGTGCGCCTGACCGTCACCACCTGGAACATCAACTCGGTGCGCCTGCGCATCGACTCGGTCCTGCGCTTCCTGGCCGAGACCCAGCCGGACGTGCTCTGCCTGCAGGAGACGAAGTGCCCGGATGACGCGTTTCCCCTCAAGGCCCTGCGGGGCTCGGGCTACGAGAACGTCGTGTTCGCGGGGCAGAAGGGCTATAACGGCGTCGCCATCCTGTCGCGCTTTCCGCTCCTCGGGCGGGAGGTGATGGCGTTCTGCGAGCGCCAGGACGCGCGCCACATCTCGGCGGTGCTGGGGCCGGAGGCCGGCAAGGCCGCCGGGATCGTGCTGCACGATTTCTACGTGCCGGCCGGCGGCGACGTGCCCGACCGCGACAGCAACCCGAAATTCGCGCACAAGCTCGATTTCCTGGCGGATCTGCGAGCCTGGGGCGAGCGCCGCGTCAGCGGTCCGGCAATCCTGGTCGGCGACCTCAACGTGGCGCCGCTCGAACACGACGTCTGGTCGCACAAGCAGCTCCTCGACGTGGTGAGCCACACCCCCGTCGAGACGGAAGCGCTCGAGACCCTGCGGGGCGAGGCGGGCTGGATCGACAGCGCCCGCCTGCTCGTGCCCGAACCCGAGAAAATCTACACGTGGTGGAGCTACCGCTCGCCGGACTGGTCCGCCGCCAACAAGGGCCGGCGCCTCGACCATGCCTGGGTCTCGCCCGACCTCTCCGGCACGGTCCGGGACGTTACCGTGGCCCGGCACGCGCGCGGCTGGGAGCGCCCCTCCGACCACGCGCCGGTGACGCTGACCCTGGACCTGTAGGCGGGCGCCGGCCCGAAACCTCAGGCCCTGAAGAAGGCGAGCAGGTCCGGGTTGATCACGTCCGCATGGGTCGTGCACATCCCGTGCGGGAACCCCTCGTAGGTTTTCAGCGTACCGTGCTTCAGGAGCGGGTGCGCCAGGAGGGCCGAATCGGCGATCGGCACGATCTGGTCGTCGGTGCCGTGCATCACCAGCACCGGCACGTCGATGGCCTTGAGATCCTCCGTGAAGTCGGTCTCCGAGAACGCCGCGATGCAGTCGTACTGCGCCTTGGCGCCGCCCATCATGCCCTGGCGCCACCAATTGTCGATCACGCCCTGCGATACCGTGGCACCCGCCCGGTTGAAGCCGTAGAACGGGCCCGCCGGCACGTCGCGGTAGAACTGCGCCCGGTTGGTCGCCAGCGCCGCGCGAAATCCGTCGAAGACTTCCAGCGGCAGGCCGCCGGGATTCGCCTCGGACCTGACCATCACGGGGGTGACCGCGCCGATCAGCGCCGCCTTGGCGACCCGGCCCGCCTCCGCGCGGGCGACGTAACGCGCGACCTCGCCGCCGCCGGTGGAGTGGCCCACATGGATGGCGCCCTTGAGGTCGAGGGCGGCGGCGAGTTCGACGACATCGGCCGCGTAGGTGTCCATCGCGTTGCCGGTGGCGGTCTGCGAGGAGCGGCCGTGGCCGCGGCGGTCATGGGCGATCACCCGGTAGCCCTGGCCGACGAAGTACAGCATCTGGCTGTCCCAGTCGTCGGAACTCAGCGGCCAGCCGTGATGGAAGACAATGGGTTGCGCCTCCTTCGGGCCCCAGTCCTTGAAGAAGATCTCGGTGCCATCCTTAACGGTGATCGTTCCCATTGCGGCGCTCCCTGGCTTGCGCTGACGACGGATGACCTCGGACCGGGCGGCATCGGATCGCCACGGCCTCAGGTATACCTTCGACAGGGACGGAGAGACACGGCCGGCCCTGCTGAAATCCCGGGCATCCTGCCCGCTTGCACGACAGCCCGCTCGGCGGGCCGAGCCTAGGCCGCATCCGCTGTCACCGGCCGGTCATGCGCGAGGCGTAGGGGCGGCGTCCATCATCCCCGAGGGACAGCCCGAGAGCCCGCATGAATTCAGCAGCACGGGCGGTCCGCCGCGAGACCAGCCTCGGCCTGACCCAGGCCGTGCATCGCAGCCGGGCGCTCTCCCGCGCCGGCCTGTCCGAGCGGCTGTTCACCCTGGCCTTCAGCGGGCTGGTCTATCCCCAGATCTGGGAGGACCCGGCGGTCGATCTGGAGGCCCTGGCGCTGGGGCCGCAGGATCACGTCGTCGCCATCGCGTCGGGCAGTTGCAACGTGCTGTCCTACCTCACGGCCGATCCGGCGCGGATCAGCGCGGTCGACCTCAACGGCGCGCACATCGCCCTGGGACGCCTCAAGCTCGCGGCCCTCACCCGGCTTCCCGACGCGGCGTCCTACCTGCGCTTCTTCGGACGCGCAGACTCCACCGCCAACGTGGCGGCCTACGACGTCCGGATCGCGCCCCATCTCGACACGTCCGCGCGCGCCTACTGGGAGGCCCGGCGCCTCGACGGGCGCCGGCGCATCGCGGCCTTCTCGGAGAACATCTTCCGGCACGGCCTCCTCGGGCGCTTTATCGGGACCGGGCACCGGCTGGCGCGGCTCTACGGCTGCGACCTCTCCGCCATCCTCGCGGCGCGGACCCTGGCCGAGCAGCGCGTCCTGTTCGACGCGCACGTGGCGCCGCTGTTCGAGAAGCGTCTCGTGCGCTGGCTGATCCGGCGGCCCGCCTCCCTCTACGGGCTCGGGATCCCGCCGACGCAGTATCACGCCCTCGCCGCGGACCATCCGGGCGGCATGATCGACGCCCTGCGCCACCGCCTGGAGCGCCTCGCCTGCGACTTCGACCTGCGCGAAAACTACTTCGCCTGGCAGGCCTTCGGGCGGGGCTACGCGCCGGGCCCCGACGCCGCCCTGCCGCCCTACCTGCAGCCGCGCCACTTCGAGGCCCTGCGGGCACGGGCCGGGCGGGTGAGCTACCGGCAGCAATCGATGACGGCGTTCCTGGCCGCGAGCCCCGATGCCAGCGCCGACGCCTACGTGCTCCTCGACGCGCAGGACTGGATGAGCGACGCCGACCTGACCGCCCTGTGGACCGAGATCACCCGCACCGCCCGGCCGGGCGCGCGGGTCATCTTCCGCACGGCCGCCGACGAGCGCTGCCTGCCCGGCCGGGTGCCGGATGCGATCCTGAGCGCCTGGGACTATGCCGAGGCCGAGAGCCGCGCGGGTCAGTCCCGCGACCGCTCGGCGATCTACGGCGGCTTCCATCTCTACCGCCTGCGTGCCGCGTGAGCGACGCCGCGCAGGCGATGGACCGGATGTACCGGCGCCAGCGCCACCTCTACGACGCCAGCCGGAAGTTCTACCTCCTCGGGCGCGACCGGGCGATCGCGGAACTCGCCGTGCCGCCGGGCGGCGCCGTACTGGAGATCGGCTGCGGCACCGGCCGCAACCTCGTGCGCATCGCCCGCACCTATCCGGAGGCGGCCTGCCACGGCATCGACGTCTCGTCCGCGATGCTCGAAACCGCAGCCGGCAGCGTTTCCCGCGCCGGGCTCGAGCCCCGCATCCGCCTCGCGCGCGGGGACGCCACGAACTTCGATCCGGAGGCCCTGTTCGGACGGGGCCGCTTCGACCGGATCGTGATCTCCTATGCCCTGTCGATGATCCCGCCCTGGGAGCGGGTGCTGGCCGAGGCCGCCGGGCACCTCGCGCCGGGCGGAGAGCTCCACGTGGTGGATTTCGGCGGCCAGGCCGGGCTGCCGTGGCCGGTTTGCGCGCTCCTCAACCGCTGGCTCGCCGCCTTCTCGGTGACGCCGCGCGCGACCCTGCCGCAGGCGGTCGCGCGCGTCGCCTCGGCCGCGGGCGGGCGGGCGCAGGTGCGGCAGCGCTTCCGAGGCTACTGCGTGCACGCGGTGATCGCGCGCTGAGGCGTGCCACCAGCTGCGGATTGATTCAGCCCGCTCCGGAACGTCCGGCCCCAGCCCCGCATTGGCCTCCCGACGCGGCATTCCTCGGGCCGCCTATCCCAACCGGAGATTTTTCCATGCGCAAGCTCCTCGTCGCTTTCCTGCTCCCGAAGCTCGTCTCCTACCTGCGCCGCCGCTATTCCGGCCGCCCGAGCCCGCGCCACTATTCCTGAGCGTCAGCGCGCCGGAGCCTCCTCGAGGCCCGGCGCGCCCATCCGGCGCAGCCGCGCCGCCCTTCGGCCGTAGCCGAAGTAGATCGCCAGACCGATGGCGAGCCATAGCGCCAGGCGCAGCCAGGTGTCGCCGGGCAGACCGAGCATGAGGCCGAGGCAGGACAGGATGCCGAGGACCGGCACCGCCGGCATCCCCGGGACCCGGAAGGGACGATGGCGCGTCGGATCGGTGCGGCGCAGCACCAGTACGGCGGTGCAGATCACCATGAAGGCGAAGAGTGTGCCGATGCTCACCAACTCGCCGAGAAGATCGATCGGCACCAGCCCAGCCACCAGGGCCGTCACCGCGCCGATGGTGACTTGGCTGACCGCCGGCGTGCGGAAGCGCGGATGCAACCGCGCGAAGGCCGGCGGCAGCAGGCCGTCGCGCGCCATGGCGTAGAAGATTCGGGCCTGCCCGTAGAGGGCGGCCAGCGCCGCGGTGGTCAGGCCGAGGATCGCCCCGATCTTGATCGCCACCGAGAAGGCGCCGAGCCCGATCACCTCCACCGCCTTGGCGATGGGGTCGGGCACGTTCAGCGCCCGGTAGGGGACGAGGCCGGTGAGCACCGCCGCCACCGCCACGTAGAGCACCGCGCTGACCCCGAGCGAACCCAGGAGACCGATCGGCGCGTCGCGCTGCGGATTGCGCGTCTCGCCCGCAGCCGTCGAGATCGTCTCGAAACCGATGAAGGCGAAGAACACCACGCCCGCCCCGCGCAGGACCCCGCTCCAGCCGAAGTCACCGAAGGCCCCGGTGTTCTCCGGCACCAGGGGTGACCACAGATGCGGGTCAACGTAAGCGGCGCCGATGCCGACGAAGCTCACGATGATCGCGACCTTGATCACCACCATCACGGCGTTCACCCGGGTCGATGCGCGGTTGCCGCGGACCAGCAGCAGGGTCAGTACGCCGATGATGGCCGCCGCCGGCAGGTCGAACCACGCGCTGGCGCCGCCCGGCAGGGCGGTGAAGGGGGCCGCCGTGAGGGCAGGGGGCAGGTGCAGGCCGACCTGGCCGAGGAGCGAGCGGGCGTAGCCCGACCAGCCCACCGCCACGGTGGCGGCGCTCATGGCGTATTCGAGGACGAGGTCCCAGCCGATGATCCAGGCGCAGGCCTCGCCCAGGGTCGCGGTGGCGTAGGTGTAGGTGCTGCCGGGCGCGGGCACCATCGCGGCGAGTTCGGCGTAGCACAGCGCCACGAACCCGCAGGCGATGCCGCCGAGGACGAAGGACAGGGTCAGGCCCGGCCCGGCATAGTTCGCCGCCGCCGTGCCGGTGAGGACGAAGATGCCCGCCCCGATGGTCGCCCCGACGCCCAGGGCCACGAGATCGAAAGCCGAGAGGGCGCGCGGCAGGCGCGTGTCCTCGCCGCCCTCGGCGTCGGCCGCCAGGATGTCGGCGACGGATTTGCGTGCGGAGAGGCTGTCGCCCATCATCGGCCGGACCTTCGCGGGGCGGTGGATCGCGCATCGCGCGGGGCAAATCGCGCGCCAGGGGAGCGCGCGCCGAGCGGCAACCTGCCCGTGTTGTCAGGCCGGCACCCCTCTGGTAGAAAATCGGCCAGCATCAAGAGTCGGGGCGATCCCTGACGCCAACCTGCCCGCCCGGGCAAGGTGGCACCCTCCGGCATCCGGCGGGGATGTGGCCGGACCGGCAACCAATCGGGCTTCGCCATATTTCCTCTCCGTCGGTCGCCGCGCTCCTGATGCGGACCTTGGCCAGACGAGAGCGACCATGCCCCCCGAGCCCCAGCAATTCGCGAGCGACAATTACGCCGGCATCTGCCCCGAGGCCTGGGCCGCGATGGAGGCGGCCAACCGGGGCTCGGTGCCGGCCTATGGCGAGGACCCGTGGACGAAGCGGGCGGCCGACGCGTTCCGGACCCTGTTCGAGACGGACGCCGCGGAGGTGTTCTTCGCCTTCAACGGCACCGCCGCCAACGCGCTGGCATTGGCCTCCCTGTGCCAGTCCTACCACAGCGTCATCTGCTCGGCCTCGGCCCATGTCGAGACCGACGAGTGCGGCGCGCCCGAGTTCTTCTCCAACGGCTCGAAGCTCCTCGTGGTGGCGAGCCCCGACGGCAAGCTGAATCCGGCCCTGATCCGGAGCGTCGCCACGGGGCGTTCGGACATCCATTTCCCCAAGCCCCGGGTGGTGACGATCACCCAACCCACCGAGACGGGGCAGCTCTACAGCCTGGCCGAGATCGGCGCGATCGCCGAGACCTGCCGGGAGCTCGGCCTGCGCCTGCACATGGACGGGGCGCGCTTCGCCAATGCCTGCGCCAGCCTCGGCTGCAGCCCCGCCGAGATGACCTGGAAGGCGGGGGTAGACCTCCTCTGCTTCGGCGGCACCAAGAACGGCATGGCGGCGGGCGAGGCGATCCTGTTCTTCGAGCCCGCATTGGCCGAGGATTTCGGCTATCGCTGCAAGCAGGCGGGACAGCTTGCCTCGAAGATGCGCTTCCTCTCGGCCCCCTGGGTCGGCGTGCTCGAGGGCGGCGCCTGGCTGGCCCACGCGGCCCACGCCAATGCCTGCGCGCGCCGCCTCGCCGCCGCCGTGGCGGACGTCCCCACCTTCACGCTGATGTTCCCGGTGGAGGCCAACGCGGTCTTCCTGCGCGCCGCGCCGGAGCATCTCGAGGCCCTGCGCGCCCGGGGCTGGCGCTTCTACACCTTCATCGGTGGGGGCGCCCGCTTCATGTTCGCCTGGGATTCGGACCCGGCCCGGATCGACGCCCTGGCGGATGACATCCGCGCCCTGAGCCAGCGGGCGGCGTAGGGCCGGGTCTCCGAATGCCGCCGCGCCGCGATTCGTCGCGGGACGGCGATCATCGGCTGCGACACCGGAGTCGCAGCATCGAATTGTCGATGACCCTACGACTTAAGGCGTGTTGCGCCGATCCTCGACCGGCGAAAGGTATCGAGCCTCCATAGTCAGGGAGGCGAACATGCCGACTCTCATCACCGGCACCGCGGGACCGGACCGGCGCACCGGCGGCCCGGGCGAACAGATCATCGACGGACTGCGCGGCGACGACATCCTGGTCGGAGACGTGTCCGGCGACAGCGAGGTCGACGGCTTCGCCGATACCCTCCTCGGGGGCGCCGACGACGACGTCCTGATCGGCGACGTGCGCGGTATGTTCTTCGCCCGCGACAGACTTCTGGTGCGCGGCGGCGACGACCGGCTGGAGGGCGGCGGCGGCCGCGACCGCCTTTTCGGCGACACCTCCGGCACCCTGTCCGCCGGGCCTAGTTCCGCCAACCCCGACGGCACCATCATCCAGGGTGGAGACGACCGGCTCGCCGGTGGCACCGGCGACGACCTCCTGGCGGGCGATGCGGGCGGCGGCTTCGTCGCGGATCGCTACAGCCAGGTGTTGGGCGGACGCGACAGCCTCGACGGCGGCACCGGCAACGACAGCCTGTTCGGCGACGCCGTCTCCGATCTGGTCGCCCTGGATTCGGACGCGCGGATCGTCGGGGGCGCGGACACCCTCCTGGGGGGCGACGGCAGCGACCGCCTCTTCGGCGACACCGGCGGCGGCTTCGTCGCCCTGGCCGAGGGCTCGGTCTATGGCGGCGCCGATCGCCTCGAAGGGGGCAGGGGCAACGACATGCTCTACGGCGACGCGGGCTCGGGCGTGTTCGCCGGGTCGAGCGACGGCTTCGCGCAGGGCGGCGACGACGTGCTCGACGGGGGGGCGGGCAACGACACGCTGTTCGGCGATGCCGCGGCCGAGATCCGGGTCGAGGAGGCCGTCTTCCACGGCGGGCACGACATCCTCGAGGGCGGCGACGGGCGCGACACCCTCTACGGCGATACCGGCGGCGACTTCGTGGTGCGCCTCGGGTCGAGCTTCCTGCGCGGCGGCAACGATACGCTCCGGGGCGGGGACGACGACGACGTCCTCGTGGGCGATGCCGGCGGCGACATGATCAGCGAGGATCCCTCCGCCTTCATCCTGGACGGCAACGACACCCTCTCGGGCGGGGCGGGCGACGACGTGCTCTACGGGGATGCGCGCGGGGACATCCGGGTCGATCCCGCTGCCTGGAACGGCGGCAACGACCTGCTGTTCGGCGATGCCGGAGACGACCTCCTGTTCGGCGATGCCGGGGGCAGCGCCACCGTGGGCGGGAACGACCGCCTCGACGGCGGCGCGGGCCGGGACACCCTGTGGGGCGGCAAGGGCGCCGACGTCCTCATCGGCGGGTCCGGCAACGACCGCTTCCTGTTCGCGGCGGGCGACGGCGGCGCGACGCGGGAGACGGCCGACGTCATCCTGGATTTCGCGAAGGGCGACCGGATCGGTCTCGCCGGCGAGCTCACGCCGCCGGATCTGACCCTCGTCGAGACCGGCGGCGACACCCTCGTCCGGGTCACCGCGACGGGCGAGTTCCTCGTCACCGTCGTGGGCGTCACGGGAATCGGCCAGGACGCGTTCTTCGAGGTGTGATCGCGCGCCACGCGGCGTGCCGGACAGCCCGGGGCTGGCATCCCACCCCGTTTCGTGTATGGTCCGCGCCGCTCCGACCCGTGCGAACGGGGCCGGGGCACAAGCTGCTTGTGGGCCTGACCGTGCTGGACGACATCCCGGCACCGGCCTTCCACGAGCGCGGCGCGGTCCTCGCGACGAGGCCGCCCTTCCCGAAAACCCGTACCGAAAGGCACTGCGATGTCGATCACGGCAGAGCGCAAGACCGCGCTCATCAAGGAATACGCGACCGGCGGCAAGGACACCGGTTCTCCGGAGGTCCAGGTGGCGATCCTCACCGAGCGGATCACCAACCTCACCGGCCACTTCAAGACCCACGGCAAGGACAACCATTCCCGCCGCGGCCTCCTGAAGATGGTCTCGCAGCGCCGCTCGCTGCTCGACTACGTCAAGCGCAAGGACGAGGCCCGCTACCGCAGCCTCATCGAGCGTCTCGGCATCCGCCGCTAAGCGACGGCGTTCACGCGGTTCCGGGCCCGGCCCGGGGCCGCGTTTTGACAGTTCGGGCTGCCGGAATGGGTCCGGCCACCCGAAGACCCGGGCGACTTGAAGGCGCGTGCGCCGGGGACAGGATCGCGGGGGCGTCCATGAGGACGCTCCCGCCATCTTGCCCCTGGCGGCGCCGGGTTCGCCCGACCGCAGGAAGGTGAGACATATGTTCGATATCCAACGCGAAGAGCTGATGTGGGGCGACCGCAAGCTCGTCCTCGAGACGGGCAAGGTCGCCCGCCAGGCCGACGGTTCCGTGATGGCGACCTACGGCGAGACCTCGGTGCTCGCCACCGTCGTGTCGGGCAAGGAGCCCAAGGCCGGAATCGACTTCCTGCCGCTGACCGTGAACTACCAGGAGCGTGCCTACGCCGCCGGCCGCATTCCCGGCGGGTACTTCAAGCGCGAGGGCCGCCCGTCCGAGAAGGAGACCCTGGTCTCCCGCCTCATCGACCGCCCGATCCGCCCCCTCTTCGTCGAGGGCTGGCGCAACGACACCCAGGTCGTCGTCACCGTCCTGACCCATGACCTCGAGAACGATCCCGACATCCTCGCGATGGTCGCGGCTTCCGCCGCCCTGACCCTGTCTGGCGTGCCCTTCATGGGCCCGATCGGCGCCGCCCGCGTCGGCTACGCCAACGGCCAGTACAGCCTCAACCCGCTGGTCGCCGACCTCGAAGCCTCGACCCTCGACCTCGTCGTCGCCGGCACCCAGGACGCCGTCCTGATGGTCGAGTCCGAGGCCAAGGAGCTCGACGAGGAGGTCATGCTCGGCGCCGTGATGTTCGGCCACAAGCATTTCCAGCCGGTCATCGAGGCGATCATCCGTCTCGCCGAGAAGGCCGCCAAGGAGCCCCGCAACTTCCAGGCGCCCGAGCACGGCGACGTGGAAGCCGCCGTGCTCGAGGTCTGCGAAGCGGATCTGCGCGCCGCCTACAAGAACACCGTCAAGCAGGAGCGCTACGCCGCCGTCGACGCCGTGAAGGCGACGGTGATGGCCGCCCTCGGCGGGGCAGAGGGCGGCCATCACCGTC
>NZ_BPQL01000082.1 GCF_022179225.1 Methylobacterium goesingense | reverse complement strand
CGAGGCGCGCTATCCTCCCGCCGGTCCCTTCGTGGCGGTGACGGGCGGACGCATGGCCACGATCCAGGCGGGCCCGAACCCCTCGCAGCGCGGCACGGTGGTGCTCCTGCACGGCGCCTCGGCCAACGCCGCCGAACCGATGGCGGATCTCGGCCGCAGCCTCGCCGACGCGGGGTTCCGGGTCATCGCCCTCGATCGCCCCGGTTTCGGCTGGAGCGACCGGCCCGGCGGAGCCGCCATGGCGACGCCCGCCGCCCAGGCGGATGCGGTCGCCGAGGCGCTGGTCGGGCTGGGGATCGGCCCGGCGATCATCCTCGGGCATTCCTGGTCAGGCGCCCTAGCGCTGGCCCTGGCCCTGAACCACCCCGACCGTGTGGCGAGCCTCGTCCTCGTATCGCCGGTGGCGATGCCGCTCCCCGACCCTGGGCCAATTCCTTGGTATTACCGGCTGGCGTTGAAACCCCCGGTAGCCTGGTTGCTGAGCCGCACGGTGGCGACGCCGGTGGGCCTTTACTATCTCGATCGCGCCGGGCAGTCGGTGTTCCGACCGCAGGACGCCCCGCCTTCCTATCTTGAGGCGAGTCGTGCCGCACTGGTGCTGCGCCCGTCGACCATGCTGGGAAACGTGCAGGATCTCCTGAGCCTGCCCGAGGCTCTGAACGTACAGAGCCGCCGCTACGGCGAGATCGTCGTGCCGACCACGATCATCACCGGCGACCGGGACGCGATCGTCCCGGCGGCACGGCACGCCAGACCCCTGGCCGGGCTGATCCCCGGATCCAGGCTCGTCGTCCTCCCGGGCATCGGACACATGGTCCACGTGGTCGCGACGCGCAGTATCGTCGAGGCGGTGGAGCAACTCCCCGAGGCCGCGGTAGCGCCCTGAGCGCCGTTCCCCAAGAGGGTAGGGCTCAGGGCCTCACGGATTCACGCCTTCGCGGCGTGCTCGCGCGTTACGAAGGCGATGCGGACGAGGTTGGTGGCACCCGGCGTCCCGAAAGGAACGCCCGCAACAACGATGATGCGCCCACCGATCTCCGCGAAGCGTTCGCGCACGGCGAACTTCGCGGCCCGGAACGCCATGTCGTCGACGTCGCTAGCATCCTTCGTCACGATCGGATGGGTGCCCCAGCACAGGGCGAGGCGCCGGGCGGTCTCGCGCTTGGGCGTCAACGCGATGATGGTGGCGTTGGGCCGCGAGCGGGCGAGCCGTAGGGCGGTGGAGCCCGAATGCGTCCAGGCCATCACGGCGGTCAGCCCGAGGGCGTCGACCATCTGGTGCGCCGCCGCCGCAATCGCGTCCGAGGCGGTGGCGTCCGGCTCGGAGCGCTGGGCACTGAGGATCGTCCAGTAAAGCGCGTCCCGCTCCACCTGCTCGGCGATCCGGCTCATCATGGTGATGGCCTCGACGGGAAAGGAGCCCGAAGCGCTCTCGGCCGAGAGCATGACCGCATCCGCGCCCTCGTAGACCGCCGTGGCCACGTCCGAGACCTCCGCGCGGGTGGGTACCGGCGCGGTGATCATCGACTCGAGCATCTGGGTGGCGACCACCACGGGCTTGCCCATGCGGCGTGAGGCGCGGGTGATGCGCTTCTGCACGCCCGGCACCTGCTCCAGGGGCATTTCGACGCCGAGATCGCCGCGCGCCACCATGAGGCCGTCGGAGACCTCGATGATCTCTTCCAGGCGGGTCAGCGCCTGCGGCTTCTCGATCTTGGCCATCACCAGGGCGCGGCCGGCGGCGACCTTCTTCACCTCGGCGACGTCCTCGGGCCGCTGCACAAAGGACACCGCGATCCAGTCGGCGCCTGCCGCGAGGGCGGCGTCGAGGTCGCCGCGGTCCTTCTCGGTCATGGCCGCCACGGGAATCACCGTGTCGGGCAAGGAGACGCCCTTGCGGTTGGAGATGCGGCCGCCGACCTCGACCCGCGTCACCGCGCGGCCTTCGGAGACCTCGGTCACGGTCAGCCGCAGCTTGCCGTCATCGATGATCACGCAATGGCCCGGCTCCAACGCAGAGAGGATCTCCGGATGGGGGAGGAAGACGCGGCCGACGTCGCCGGGGGTCGGATCGCTATCGAGGACGAAGGTCGCGCCGTTCTCGAGAATCGCCGCGCCATCGGCGAAGGCGGCGACGCGCAGCTTCGGTCCCTGGAGATCGACGAGGATGGCGATGGGGTGCTTCAGCTCCCGCTCGATCGTCCGGATGACCTCGATCTTCTCGGGCAGCTTCTCGCGGGGGAGGTGGCTCATGTTGAGCCGGAAGACGTCGGCGCCGGCGCGGAACAGCGTCTCGATCATCTCCGGGGTGTCCGAGGCCGGACCGAGCGTCGCGATGATCTTCGTGCGGCGTGAACGTTTCACTGTGGTCTCCATCCCCAAGAATCGCCCCGTCGATTTCAGGCGATCGACGTTGAGCGAGGGCCACAAGCACCGCGGAAACGGGTGCGTCAAGCGCACCGCGGGCATGTTGCAACGCGGCAATACTTGTGTCGATGCGGGCAGCGCATGGCTCTCCCGGCGACGCTCAGGGTGTCGGTGCCACCGGCTGGTTCGGATCGGTGAGCTGGATCGTCCAGGTTTTCTGTTCGCCGGTATCGACCTCGAAGAAGCCGTTGCGGTCGAATCCGCGGGCGAGGCAGTCCTCCACCCCGCGAATCGTGAATTCCCGGTCCTTGGTGCACATCAGCGAGCGGCCGCTCCACTCGCCGCCGCGCGTGTAGTCCACCGCGAACACGTAGTAGAAACGCGCCACGAGGGAGCCGCGCAGAAGCGTCTCGCAGGCCTTCGGCGCCACGTCCCACCAGCCTTCCGTCACCCAGCCCTGGGGGTCACGGTAACCGAGCGCGATGCCGACCTTGCTGCCGGTCTGGTTGCACATGCGCAGGTCCGCCCGCGCCGGCCCCGCCGTCAGGACGAGGCAGCCCAGGCCGATGCCGAGGAGCGCTCGCAAGCCCGGTGCGAGACCGGCGCGCGCGAGCGCTGCGCCGCTAACCGACGAGGATGATGCGGCAATCGTTGACATTCGTGCGGGTCGGACCTGGCTGAACGAGGTCGCCGATGGTGGCGAAGAACTTCGTCGAATCGTTGTCGGCGAGCATCGCGGCCGGATCGAGACCCGCCGTGCGGGCGCGGGCAAGCGTGGTGGGGTCGACGAGGCCGCCAGCCGGATCGGTCGCCTCGCCGCGCCCGCCATCGGTGCCGTCGGTGTCGGCGGCGATGCCGAGGATGCCGGCTGCGCCGTCCAGCGCGATGGCGAGCGCCAGGGCGTATTCCTGGTTCGGACCGCCATGGCCCTCGCCCTTGATCGTCACGGTAAGCTCGCCGCCGGAGATAATCGCGACCTTTCGGCCGGCCGCCGCCATCTCGTGCGCCATGCGCGCGTGCTCCGCGGCGACCTCGCGGGCTTCGCCCTCGACATCGGGGCCCAGCATCACCGGCTCGTAGCCGGCGGCGCGGGCGGCGACGGCCGCCGCCTCCAGGGCGTCGATGGGCCGGGCGATGATGCGATACTCGGAGCGCGCGAAGGCCGCGTCGCCCGCCTTCGGGGTCTCGTTGGCGGGGTCGTTCAGGAGAGCCTTGGCGGTCTCGGGCAGGGGGATACCGCGCCGCTCGCAGATCGCGCGGGCATCGGCCAGCGTTGTGGGATCGGGCACGGTGGGCCCCGAGGCGATCACCGCCGGGTCGTCGTGCGGCACGTCGGAAATCGCCAGCGTCAGGATCGAGCGGGCGTTGCGTGCCATCAGGGCGAGGCGCCCGCCCTTGATGCGCGACAGATGCTTGCGCACGCAGTTGATCTCGTTGATCGGCGCGCCCGAGCGCAGCAGCGCCTTGGTGATCGATTGCTTCTCGATGAGGGTGAGGTCGCCCGCCGGAGCGATCCAGTTGGCCGAGCCGCCGCCGGAGAGCAGCACCAGGACGTCGTCCTCCGGCCCGGCATCGGCGGCGATCTTCAGAGCGTCGATGGTGGCGTCGATGCCGGCCTGGTCCGGTACCGGATGCCCGGCCTCGACCATGCGGATCATCGGCGCCTCCTCGCCGTAACCGTGGCGGGCGACCGCGAGGCCGACGATCCGGTTCGGATCAACGCCGTGCTCCTCGCGGTAGAAGCGGCTCGCCACCGCCGCCATGCTGCCCCCGGCCTTGCCGGCGCCCAGGATGATGAGACGTCCCTGACCCGGCGCGGGTAGGTGGGGCACCAGACAGCGTGCTGGGTGCGCGGCCGCGATGGCCTCGTCGAGGCAATGCAGGAGCAGGGCGCGAGCGGTTTCGGTCGAGGCGGCTTCGGTCGAGGCGAATTCGGTCATGGCGTTTCCGTATTCCGGTTGTCGATCGCAAAGGCGGCCCGGTGGTTCTCCTCCGGATTGTTGTGCCCCCGGCTGGACGCCGGATTGTTGCCGTCGCGGCGCGATCCGCGATACGTGCTGTGCCCGACGCTCGCCGCCTCGGCAAGCATGCGTTGCCGGTTGATCCCCGTCGACGCGGCCGAGGCCTTGCATGCCGCCCTCGCCGAACCGGACGCCACGAGACCCCATGCACCCACCGCATTCCGTCGAGACGATATCCGGCGATCCCGGCCGCGGCCTGCTCCTGATCTGCGACCACGCCTCGAACCATGTGCCGGAGGATCTGGCTCAGCTCGGCGTTCCCGAGCACGAGTTCGCCCGCCACATCGCCTACGACATCGGCGCGGCCGGCGTGACGCGCCGCCTCGCGGCCCTGCTGGGCGTGCCCGCGATCCTGACCCGGTTCTCGCGGCTGATCATCGATCCGAACCGGGGCCGGGCCGATCCGACACTGGTGATGCGCCTCTCCGACGGGGCGGTGGTCCCGGGCAACGCCCGCATCGACGAAACCGGCAAGGCCGAGCGCATCCGGCGCTTCTACGAGCCCTTCGACGCGGCGATCGAAGCCGGGATCGCGCAGGCCGAGACCACCGGCGTAAGCCCTGCCATCGTCACCATGCACAGTTTCACGCCCTATTGGCGCGGCGTGCCGCGTCCCTGGGAGGTCGGCATCCTGTGGGATCGTGACGACCGTATGAGCGCGCCGCTGATCGCCGGCCTGCGCGCCGACCCGGCCGGGCTTACCGTGGGCGACAACGAGCCCTATGGCGGCGGGTTGCCGGGCGACACCATCGACCGGCACGCCAGCGCGCGCGGCCTGCCGAACGCCCTTGTGGAGATCCGTCAGGATCTCATCGTCGCGGATGCCGGCCAGACGGAATGGGCCGAGCGCTTCGCCCGCCTCCTCGCACCGATCCTGCCCCTGCGCGCTTGACGGAGCGCTCCGGCGCGCCGACCTGTGAGGGAAATTCGAGGAGACAGCCCCATGACCGAGATCGATGCCGCCACCCGCACGGAGCTGGAAGCCGCCGTGTTCCGCCGCCTCGTCGCGCACCTGCAGAACCGCACCGACGTCCAGAACATCGACCTGATGAACATGGCCGGCTTCTGCCGCAACTGCCTGTCGAACTGGCTCAAGGACGCGGCGGACGAGCGGCAGCTCCCCATGAGCAAGGACGACAGTCGCGAGGCGGTCTACGGCATGCCGTATTCCGATTGGAAGCGCCTCCACCAGTCGGATGCGACGCCCGAGCAACAGGCGGCCTTCGCCAAGGCCGCGGCAGAGCCGCACTAAGGTCCCGGTAAGCTTGACGGCTTAACGAGGCGGTTCCGGCGCCCTGCGAACGCTGCGCCGCGCATTCAGGGATTTGAGACGACCATGGCCGCATCCGCCGCACCCGCCGTCGACGCCTCCTCCGTCGCGGCCGACCAGCTGAAAAGCTTCATCGAGCGCATCGAGCGTCTCGAGGAGGAGAAGGCGGGCCTCGCCTCCGATATCAAGGACGTCTACGCCGAGGCCAAGGGCACCGGCTTCGACACCAAGGCCCTGCGCAAGATCATCTCTCTTCGCAAGAAGGACCACGCCGAGCGCCAGGAGGAAGAGGCGATCCTCGAACTCTACATGCAGGCCCTTGGAATGGTCTGACCCGGCCTCCGGGCGAAAGCCCCCGGCGACACCAGCCTGCAGCTGCCTATCGGAACAACCGGAGGCCGAAGCCGAGCAAGCCGAGCCCCGCGATCAGCAGGGTGCCACAAGCCCGTTCGAGGGCCACGCTGTGATGCGGATAGTTTCGCGAAACAGCAGCGAGGCCGAGGCCTGAGACGAGGCACGTCAAGCTTAAGGCAAACATCGCGAACCGCCTCCCTTCGCGGCACCGACCGAGCCGACGACGCGCTCGGGAATCCCCGGGATCCCGAACGCCAGCGGGTCGATGTTCTGATGGACAGGACTGGTCGTGTCTTACTCCATACGGGGGATGCCGCCCCTATCCCACATCAATGAAAATCTTGAAACCACCCCTCTTTTTCAAGAAAAGGCGTTCGTAAACTCAATATTTCGGGTTGTGGCACCCGTTCTGGTCGATGGCATCATAATCGCGGCGGCTCCCGGGAATGGGGGCTCGGGCACGAAGCGATAGCTGGTCGTATGACGCCGACCCATCGGCAGTGAATCGGCGACATCGACGAGGGGCGACACCAGCGCTTTCGCATCGTGCATGGACGCGAGGCGGCAACTGGCCGAAGTTCCGCGATACCGCCCGCCCGGCTCCCATGTGAGCGCGGGCTTTATCGCCACCGAACGGTGCGCGCGACGATCCGGATTTGGGGTTGGCTCAGCGCGCGGAGGCGACACCGCGCGTGGCGGAGCCGGTGAAGCGCGCGGCCGTGAGCTCGTCCCCGGGACTACGGGGCGAGAAGCGCGAGACGACGCCGCTGGTCGGAACCGCGATCGCGGCGGGGCCGCCGTCGAGCTTGGCCTTAGCATTCGCAAGCTTGACCGGGGCGGCGCGGCTCGCAGGCGCCGCGTCCGCTGCTGCCGCGGCGAACAGCGCGCGCAGCTGGGTCCGCGAATCGGCGTTGGCCGGCACGAGGGGGGCCGAGGAACGACTCGGGGTGGGGAGGCTCGCGGCGGGGGTGACCGGCGAAGAAGTACTCGACAGGTTGGCCATTCCGGCGCTGCCGAGGCCGGCGACCTGAACCGCCGGGCGCTGCGGGGGCAGAGGCATCGTCAGGGCTGCGGCCACCGCCGCGAACTCGGCGGGACGACGCGGCGGGAGCGGAAGGGCGACGGCGGCAGCCGGCGCCATGGCCGCTGGAGCCTCGGCGGTGAGCAGGCTCTGGGCGTCGCGGGTCTCGCGCTGCAGGAGGGCCGTCTTGAGCGTCTCGTCGGCGGCGGGAGCGGCGTAGGCGAGGGCCGTCCGCGTGCCGGCCTGATCCTCGGTATCGGCGCTGGCGACCACGATCGGGGCCGGCTTGCTCCGGCCCCGCGCCGGGGCCTTCGCCGCGACGGCCAGGGGCGGGGCCGCCTCACGGGCGGAGCCGCCGCCGAACAAGCTGGCGAAGAAGCCCTTGATGCTCGGGCCTTCATCCTCGTCCATCTGCGCGACTTCCGTCACACCCAGCACCGTGCCACCGCGCGACAGGATCTCGGCGCGGGCCTGCTCATAACCGGGCAGGGGGCGGTTATCGCTCGGCAGGTGCACGGTCTTCCCATCCGGGAACAGCCGGGCGAGCTGGTCGTGCGTCATGCGGGGCCAGGAGCGTACCGAGCCGACGTCAAGGTGCACGAAGGGGGACCCCGAGCGCGGGTACCAGCCTACGCCGCCGCGTTGCATCCGCATGCCCACGGCCCGGATCTGGTCGATCGAAACGTCGGGCAGGTAAAAGTCCATCGCCTTGCCGAGCATGTGCTGGCTGTACTCGGCCACCATGCGCGAGCGCCGGCGCAGCATCGCGTTGGTGCCGGGCGAGCGGTAGGCCGAGACGACGGTGATCGGCTCCTGCGAACCCACGGAGCGATAGGCCTCCCAGACCGTATCGAACAGGCGCGGGTCCATCTTGGTCGGCTCGTCGACGCGCCAGTCGCGCAGAAGCCAGTTCAGCTGCTCCAGGGCCGCGCGATCGTAGCGCCCGTCCCGCTTGAACGTGACGGTGAGGCTTTCCTTGGTGTGGCTGTGAAAGATCGAGAGGGTTCGGGTGTCGCCGTTGGCCACGGCATCCTGCGTGCCGCGCGTCCCGCCCAGGAGCGCGAGGCCGATGCCCGAGACGACGACGGCGAAGCGCCGGAGAGGCTTGGAATGCAGGGAGTCCGAGACCCTTGCTCGCAGACGCTTCAGCACCGTGGTCTCACCCCCTGCCAGACCGCGCGCGGAGCGCGAATCGTGGTGAACGCAAGGTTGCCGAAAACCGTAAACGATCGGTTTACCGGCTCCTCGGCGCTTCGCCGATCGAAGGCTTAACGGTTAGGTCTCAACCGTGGCAAAAACGTGCCCCGGGTGCGCGGGCGCACGTGGAGTGCCTCCACGTCGCGACCGCCGCTCTTCGGACAACCGGTGCGCGACGCGAAGATCTGGCACACGTGCGGACCATGGCGAGACCGTGGCGAAGGGCGCTTGCCCTACCACCACCCGCTCGACGTGCGGGCCGGGCGCGGCGTCCAGAGGTCGGGCTCACCAAAATCGGCCGGCGGTCGCGGCGCCGCATTCCGGGGGGCCGGCCCCGCGTCCGAATGCGCCTCCCGCACGGGCCGCGGGCGCGTCTCCGCAACGGGTTTCGGCGACGTGGCCGGCTTGACCTTCGCGGTCGCCTTCGCAGCGGGGGCCTTGGCGACGAGGAGGCTGCCCGGGCTGAGGCCGAGGGCGATCTTCATCCGCGCATCGTAGCCGTAGAGATCGGGCGCGGTGCGCACGATGCCGGTCTCGTCCACCGAAGTCGTGAAGTAGGCGAGGTGCACCGGCAGCTTCTCGGACAAGCGGATCTGGCGCTCGCCCTTTCCGATCAGCTTCTTCAGCCGCTCGCTGGACCAGGCTTCCGGCAGCACCGCGTCGGCGAAGCGGAAGGGGTCCTCCACGCGCACGCAGCCGTGGCTGAGCGCCCGCTGCGAGGCGCCGAAGAGGGTGCGGTTCGGCGTGTCGTGCAGGTAGACTGCGTGGTTGTTCGGGAACATGAACTTGATGAAGCCCAGCGCATTGCGCTCGCCCGGGGGCTGGCGCACCGAGACGTTGCCGTTACGGTAGACGACCTCGTAGCCGCGCCGGGCCGCGTAGTTTGGATCACGGGCGAGCCCAGGCAGGAACTCGTTCTTCAGGATCGAGGGCGGCACGTTCCAGGACGGATTGACGACGGCGTACTCCATCATCCCGGAGAAGATCGGTGTCGGCGATTCGACCTTACCGACGATGACCCGCGCCTCGTCGCGCTGCCGCCCGTCGCGGACCACGCGGATTCGGAACTCCGGCACGTTGACGAGGACATAGTCCCGACCGAGGTCGGAGGGCAGCCAACGCCAGCGCTCCATGTTCACCAGGAGGGCGGCCTCACCCTCGTCCGTGCGCGTCGCCGTGTCGGGCCGGCCCAGGGCCGCGACGGTCTGGGCCGTCAGCGTGCCGGTGGCGGGCAGTCCGCGTCCACGCTGGAAGCTCGTCACGGCCGCCGCAACGCCGGCATCGTAGGTCTCCGGGTTGCCCGGACCGGCATCCAGGGTTCCGGCGGTGCGGGTCTCCAGGCCGAAGCGTGCGCGAAGCATCGGCACGCGCGAATCCGTCATGCCGAGCTTCAGCACCGGGCCCGGGGGCAATTGCACGCTCGGAGCACCCGGGGCGTGGTTGTGGACTCGCAACGCGGCGAGGCGGGACTTGAGCGCGAGGTAGCCCGCCTGGCTCGGATTGTAGCCCTGCAGGAGAGCACCGGCCGAGGGCCCCGCGGAAGCGATGCGGCCGAGGACGGCATCGGGAGCCGGGATGTCGAGGGTCGGGGTGATGAGTTTGGCGATGCTCGCGAGATTCAGTCGGCCGCCCCGCGCGTCACGGGCATAGAGGACGATGGCCGCCGACAGCTTCAGCTCCGCTTCGGCGATCTGCGCCTCCGTCGCGCCCTGGGTCCCGAGCACCGGAACGGGATAGGCCGAAGCGCTCAGCCCGTCCTCGCCCGCAGCAGCCAGGCGCGCGGCGGCCGATTTCGCCGCCGGCGTGAAGGCGCCATCCACGATCCAGACCGGCTTGAACGCGCCGAGCGCGTAAAAGGCCTGGATCGCCTCGCGCTCCTTCGTCGTCAGGCGTGCCAGGATGGGCGACGGGTCCGCGAGACGTTGGGCGACGGCCGCCGATTGGGGGTCGCTCGGCAACGGCGGCGGCGCGGGCGCCTCGGCCGCCGGGGGAGGGGCAGCCGGTTCGGGCGCAGCGGGTGTCGCCGGCATGGCGGCAGGTCCCTGGCTTTCCGGAGACGCGGCCGGCGCCTTCGTCTCGGCCGGGATCGCGCCGGGATCGGCCGCCGCATTGCGGAGCACCTGCGGAACCGGAGCCGCGTCGGGCGTCTGGGCCTGCGCCGAGGCACCCGCGAGCAGGGCGGACAGCGCGACGGCAGCGGAGCGCGAAACGCCCATGGGGGAACTCCTTCGGAACCGACCGGGCCGGCCGATGGCATTAGATAATCGGGCCACGGGCGAGCGTGTGCAATCACACGCAGGCCGCACCCGGGTGGAAACGGTCAGGCCGCGGCCTCGTCGGACTTCGCGTCGTCGTCGAGGCCGAGGTCCTTGAGCTTGCGATAGAGGGTGGATCGGCCGATTCCGAGGCGGCGCGAGACTTCCGACATGCGCCCCCGGTAGAATTGCAGCGCGAACCGGATGATCTCGGCCTCGAGCCCGTCCATCGTCTTCATCTCGCCGGTTTCCTCGGCGACGAGGCTCATCGCGTGCGGGTCGCGCACCTCCACCCGCACGATCTCCCGCACCGGCTCCGGGGCGCCGGACTGGACCATCGGCTGCGTGGGGGCGGCCGGGATGCGCACGTCGAAGCCCTCGACCTGCGCGGCGATCTGCGGAAACTCCGCGACCGTGAGTTCGTCGCCGTCGGCCAAAACCACGGCGCGGAACAACGCGTTCTCCAGTTGGCGCACGTTGCCGGGCCAGCCGTAGCGCGTCAGAAGCGCCATCGCCTCCGGGCTGACGGCCCGGACCTTCTTGCCCTCTTCTGCCGAGAAACGCGCGCAGAACGAGCGCACGAGGTCGGGAATGTCCTCGCGCCGCGCCCGCAGGGGCGGCAGCGTCATCGGGAAGACGTTGAGGCGGTAGTACAGGTCCTCGCGGAAGCGCCCCTGCTTGACGAGATCGAGAAGCGAGCGATTCGTTGCCGAGATCAGGCGGATGTCGACGCGCACGCTGCGCTTGCCGCCCACCGGGTCGACCTCCCCCTCCTGCAGGGCGCGCAGGAGCTTCACCTGGGCATCGAGGGGGAGCTCGCCGATCTCGTCGAGGAACAGCGTCCCTCCCGAAGCCTCCACGAACTTGCCGACATGCCGCTCGGTGGCGCCCGTGAACGCGCCCTTCTCGTGGCCGAACAGCGTGGATTCGACGAGGTTGTCGGGGATCGCACCGCAATTGACCGTCACGAAGGCCCGGCCGCGACGGTCCCCCGAGCCCTGGATCGCCCGAGCCAGCACCTCCTTGCCGACGCCGGATTCACCCTCGATCAGCACCGGGATGTTCGACTTTGCCGAGCGCTCGGCCAGCCGGATCACCCGCTCCATGTCGGAGCTGCGGGAGGTCAGGTCCTTGAAGCTCAAGGAGCCCGAGGCGCGCCGGCGCATGCGGCGGACCTCCTCCTCCAACTGGTCGACGCGGAGCGCGTTCTTGATCGAGACCTGGAGGCGCTCGGCCCCGGCCGGCTTGACCACGAAATCCACCGCGCCCGCCCGCATGGCGTTGACGACGGCATCGATGGAGCCGTTGGACGTCTGCACGATCACCGGCACGTCGAGGCCGGTCCGGCGCATCTCCGCCATGACGCCGAGGCCGTCGAGGCCGCCGGGCATGACGAGGTCGAGGAGCACCACGTCGAAGGCCTCGCCGGAGCGCAGGAGATTCAGGCCCTGCTCGCCGTTCTCGGCTACCTTCGCCTCGAAGCCGAGACGGCGCACCATCGCCTCGGCGAGGCGGCGCTGCACGGGATCATCGTCGACGATGAGGATCGTTGTCGACATGGGGCGCCTCGATGCTCGCCGAGCGGGGAGGACCAGAGACGCAGCGTCTTCCGGGCCCTCGACCATCGGCTTGTTTCGTTTCGAACCGCAGGGTGAGCCAGATGCGTAAAGCCGCGCTTAACGACGATGGGACTTTTCGCGGCCCATCGCCGCCGCGGCTGTCGCGATCGATCGGTCCCTTTCGACAAAGCCTCCGGAACGGGAGGATTCTGTCGATCGCGGATTGATCGCATCGCGTCCGCGCTCGATATCAGGCCGCACGGCACCCGTCGTGCCGCCAGGAAAGCAGACCATCATGCCGAGCCGAGCCGTCGCCCATGCCATTCTCTCGGGCATCGTCGCGAATGCGGAAGGGGCCAGCGCAGCCAGGGCCGCGGCCCGCGCAGCCGATCTCGGTGCCCTGCCGGAATGGGACCTGACGGACCTCTATGCGGGGATAGACTCGCCCGACTTCACCGCCGACCTCGTCCGCGCCGAGGCCGATTGCGCCCGCTTCTCGGAGCGCTATGCCGGGCGCCTCGCCGAGATCGCCGCCGGCCCCGACGCATCCGCCGGCCTCGCCGAGGCGGTCGCGGCCTACGAGGGCATCGAGGACCTTCTCGGGCGCCTGATGTCCTTCGCGGGCCTCGTGTATTCGGGCGATACCACGGACGAGCTTCGTGAAAAGTTTTACGGCGACACCCAGGAGCGCCTGACCACGGCGTCCAGCCACCTGCTGTTCTTCGCCCTCGAACTCAACCGTATCCCGGACGCGATCATGGACCGGGCGATGGCCGAGGGCCCGCTGACGCACTACGCCCCTTGGATCGAGGACTTGCGCCGGGAGAAGCCGTTCCAGCTCGATGACCGCACCGAGAAGCTTTTTCTCGAGAAGTCCGTGACCGGTCGCTCGGCCTGGAACCGACTGTTCGACGGCACCATCGCGTCGCTGCGCTTCCCCGTTCAGGGCGAACAGCTGACCCTGGAGCCGACCCTCAACAAGCTTCAGGACCCCGACGGCGCCGTGCGTCGCGAGGCGGCCGGTGCGCTCAGCGAGATCTTTCGCGCGAACCTCCGCACCTTCACGCTGATCACCAACACGCTGGCCAAGGATAAGGAGATTTCCGACCGCTGGCGCGGCTTCACCGACGTGGCGGATGCCCGCCACCTCTCGAACCGGGTCGAGCCGGAAGTGGTCGCCGCCCTGGTGGAGGCCGTGCAGGCGGCCTATCCGCGCCTGTCGCACCGCTACTACCGCCTGAAGGCCAAGTGGTTCGGCGTCGAGGCGCTGCCGTACTGGGACCGCAACGCGCCCCTGCCGAAGGTCGACCAGCGCACCATCCCCTGGTCGGAGGCCCGCGACACCGTGCTCGATGCCTACGGCGCCTTCTCGCCCCGCATGGCCGACATCGCCCGAACCTTCTTCGACCGGAACTGGATCGATGCACCGACCCGCCCGGGCAAGGCGCCGGGCGCCTTCGCGCACCCGACCGTGCCCTCGGCCCACCCCTATGTGCTGGTGAATTACCAAGGCAAACCGCGCGACGTGATGACCCTCGCGCACGAGCTCGGCCACGGCGTGCATCAGGTGCTGGCGGGCCCCAACGGCGCCCTGATGGCACCGACGCCGCTGACGCTGGCCGAGACCGCGAGCGTCTTCGGCGAGATGCTGACCTTCCGCCGCCTGCTCGCCACCACCTCCAGCGTCTCGCAGCGCCGCGCGATGCTCGCCGCCAAAGTCGAGGACATGATCAACACGGTGGTGCGCCAGATCGCGTTCTACGCCTTCGAGCGCAAGGTTCACCTCGCCCGCCAGCAGGGCGAGCTGACCGCCGAGCAGATCAACGGCCTGTGGATGTCGGTGCAGGCCGAGAGCCTTGGGCCCGCGATCACCCTCGATGCCGGGTACGAGCCGTTCTGGGCCTACATCCCGCACTTCATCCACTCGCCGTTCTACGTCTACGCCTACGCGTTCGGCGATTGCCTCGTGAACTCCCTCTACGGCGTCTACGCCAAGGCCGAGGACGGCTTCGTGGAGCGCTACTTCGCCCTGCTCTCGGCCGGCGGCGCCAAGCCCTACGGCGAATTGCTGGCCCCCTTCGGCCTCGACGCCCGCGACCCGGGCTTCTGGCAGATCGGCCTGTCGATGATCGAGGGGATGATCGTGGACCTGGAGGCGATGGAGGGCTGAACAGGGGTCCGTCGGTCAGGCCGATCGTCCACCCGCGAACGGATCTCCTCCCGTTTGCGGGTCTTCGGTTTGACTCCGGTGACAGCGCCGCGGCTAAGGCATACGGCCTCGCGAAAGATCAACGGTTCGTCGCCGGAAACAGGCCGACTGCCCCCCGGCGTTCGCGACCTCGCGTGGCCAGAACAGCCTCGAACCCCGCGTGGAGAAAGCCGAGGGGGGTCGTGATGGACCGTGGCCTCGCCCGGGGGAGAGATCGAGGCGGCGGCCCTCGCCAGCTGGATTCGAGTCAACGGGCCGAACGCTTGACCAGTTCGTGCCCGCCGCGATGCAAAAGCCTGCCGCGACGCAAGAGCCCGCTGCCCTGGCAAGCGGGGGCGGCGGGCTTATCTCGGTGAGGCCCACCCCTCCCGAGTCGAAGAACCCGATGGCCGATCACGACAGCGAAGCCAACCGCTTCTCCGCACGCGCCAGCCGCTACGCGCGCGTCGGCGCCAATGTCGGCGGGGTCGCCGCCCGGATGGCGGGCGCCAAGCTGTTCGGCGGAAAGGAAGCGCCCACCAACGCGGCGGCGCTCGCCCAGGCCCTCGGTGGCCTGAAGGGGCCGATCATGAAAGTGGCGCAGCTTCTCGCCACGGTTCCGGACCTGCTGCCGCCCGAATACGCCACCGAGTTGCAGAAGCTCCAGGCCGACGCCCCGCCGATGGGGGCGGCCTTCGTCAAGCGCCGCATGATGGCCGAGCTCGGCGCGAACTGGCAGACGCGCTTCCAGAGCTTCGATCTCAAACCCGCCGCTGCCGCATCGCTCGGACAGGTCCACCGCGCCACCGCCCTCGACGGCACCCGGCTCGCCTGCAAGCTCCAGTATCCGGACATGCAATCGGCCGTCGAGGCCGATCTCAAGCAGTTGGAAGTCGCGTTCGCCTTGCATCGCCGGATGTCGTCCTGGCTCGACACGCGTGAGATCGCCAAGGAGATCGGCGCCCGGGTCCGGGAGGAACTGGATTACGAGCGCGAGGCCAAGCACGCCGTCCTCTATGGCAACGTGCTGCGTGACATCGATGCCGTGCGCGTGCCGGCCATCCACAAGGATCTCTCGACGAAGCGCCTCCTGACCCTCGGCTGGCTCGACGGCGACCGCATCCTGGATTTCGCGCAATCGCCGATCGAGATCCGCAACCGCCTCGCCCAGTCGATGTTCAAGGCGTGGTGGCATCCCTTCAGCCGCGCCGCCGTCATCCACGGCGATCCCCATCTCGGCAACTACACGGTGTTTTCCGAAGGCGGCGAGGCCCAGGGCATCAACCTGCTCGATTATGGCTGCGTGCGCATCTTCCATCCGCGCTTCGTCGGCGGTGTCGTCGATCTCTACCGGGGCCTGCTCACGAACGACAACGCCCGCATCGTCCACGCCTACGAGACCTGGGGCTTCAAGAACCTGAACAAGGAGCTGGTGGAGATCCTCAACATCTGGGCCCGCTTCATCTACGGGCCCATCCTGGAGGACCGGACCCGCACCGTGGCGGACGGCGTCAAGCCCGGCGAGTACGGCAGGCGTCAGGCCTTCGAGGTGCACCAAGCGCTCAAGCAACGCGGACCGGTCACGATCCCGCAGGAATTCGTCTTCATGGACCGGGCGGCCGTCGGCCTCGGCGCCGTGTTCCTGCACCTGCGCTCCGAATTGAACTATCACCGGCTGTTCGAGGCCGAAATCGACCGGTTCTCCCTCTCGGACCTCGAGGCGCGCCAGGGCGAGGCCCTGAAATCTGCGGGGTTGCCGCTGCCGATCTAAAAACATGGCCGGAAAAAGCCGCTCAGGGCGATTGGCGAGTGCGCATGTCGATTGCGAGCGACCTTGGCTTGCGCTAAATCCCCTTGGAACAAATCAAGATGATGCCCAAGGGGACGCTCACACGATGGCCGATTCCAAGACCGTGTCCGGCGCACATTATAGCCCGGCGATGGATGAGAAGACCCACGAGCAGACCTATCGCGGCTTCGTTCGTTTCGTCGAGATCGGCACCGGCGTGGTGCTGTGCTGGGTTCTGGCGCTCGCCGTCGGCGGTATCCGCGAGGCTTGGCTGACGGCGATCTTCGGCGTTATCCTGTCCGGCATCGCCGGCACGGTCGGCGCGCTCGCGCCGGCGATCGGCTACAAGGCTCCCCTGGCGGTCGGCATCCTTCTTGCCCTGTACCTCGCCTTCGCCTGAATTTCCCTCCCTCTGACTGGTTTTGCGGGTCGCCTTCGGGCCGTCCTTTAAGGAGCATTCCTGCATGCGCATCGCTGTATTATCGGAAACCGATCCCGCGGAGCCGCGGGTCGCGGCGGTGCCAGAAACGGTCAAGAAATTCATCGGCCTCGGGGCCGAGGTGACCGTCCAGTCCGGCGCCGGTGTGAAGGCCGGCGTACCGGACTCCGAGTACGAGGCCGCCGGCGCCACCATCGCGGGCTCGGCAGCAGACGCTTCCGGCTCCGCCGACCTCGTCCTGAAGGTCCGGCGCCCGTCATCCGATGAGATCGGCCTCCTCAAGCGGGGTGCGACCGTGATCGCCATCATGGACCCCTACGGCCACGAGGCCGAGCTCGGCGCCATGGCCGAAGCCGGGCTCGACGCCTTCGCGATGGAACTGATGCCCCGCATCACCCGCGCGCAGGTGATGGATGTGCTGTCCAGCCAAGCCAACCTCGCCGGCTACCGCGCGGTGGTCGATGGCGCGTCCGAGTACGGCCGCGCCATGCCCATGATGATGACCGCAGCCGGCACCGTGCCGGCCGCCCGCGTCTTCGTGATGGGCGTCGGCGTCGCGGGCCTCCAGGCCATCGCCACCGCCCGTCGCATGGGCGCGGTCGTGACCGCCACGGACGTACGCCCCGCCACCAAGGAGCAGGTCGAGTCCCTGGGCGCGAAGTTCGTCGCCGTCGAGGACGAGGAGTTCAAACAGGCCGAGACCTCGGGCGGATACGCCAAGGAGATGTCGGCCGAGTACAAGAAGAAGCAGGCGGATCTCGTCGCCACCCATATCGCCAAGCAGGATATCGTCATCACGACGGCCCTGATCCCGGGCCGGCCCGCGCCGCAGCTCGTCTCCGAGGCAATGGTCGCCTCGATGAAGCCCGGCTCGGTCCTCATCGACCTCGCGGTGGAACGCGGCGGCAACGTCGAGGGCGCCAAGGCCGGCGAGATCGTCACCACCGAGAAGGGCGTGAAGATCGTCGGCCACCTCAACGTGCCCGGCCGCCTCGCCGCCACGGCCTCCAGCCTCTACGCCCGCAACCTCTATGCCTTCGTCGAGACCTTGGTCGACAAGGAAGCGAAGACCCTCGCGGTGAAGTGGGACGATGAGCTCGTCAAGGCGACGAACCTGACCCGTGACGGCCAGGTCTCGCACCCCTCGTTCCAGCCCAAATCCTGATCCCGCCGGAGGACACGATGGCCACGCTTCCCCCCGATCAGGCCGCCGAGCAGGCGCGCGCCGCCGCCGCCGCGGCCCGAACCGCTGCCGATATCGCGCAGCAGCACGCGCTCCAGGCGCAGAAATACGCCGACGGCCTCGGCCACGGCCTCAGCGCCGTGACCCACGGCGCCGTCGACCCGACGGTCTTCCAGCTCGCGATCTTCGTGCTGGCGATCTTCGTCGGCTACTACGTGGTCTGGTCGGTGACCCCGGCCCTGCACACGCCTCTGATGTCCGTCACCAACGCCATCTCGTCGGTGATCATCGTCGGCGCGCTTCTCGCCGCCGGCGTGCCTTACGTCGAGCACGGCACCGGCTGGGCCCGGTTCTTCGGCTTCGTCGGCATCATCCTCGCCAGCGTAAACATCTTCGGCGGGTTCCTCGTCACCCAGCGCATGCTCGGCATGTACAAGAAGAAGGCCTGAGACATGTCCCAGAACGTCTCATCCCTTCTCTACATCGTCTCCGGCGTCCTGTTCATCATGGCGCTGCGAGGCCTCTCGCACCCGACCACGTCACGGCAGGGAAACCTGTACGGCATGATCGGCATGGGGCTGGCCATGCTCACCACCCTGGTCGGGCATCCCCCGGCCGGGCTGGGCGCCTGGCTGCTGGTAATCCTCGGCCTCGCCATCGGCGGCGGTGCCGGCGCGGTCATCGCCAAGCGCGTGCCCATGACGGCGATGCCTCAGCTGGTCGCAGCCTTCCACTCCCTCGTCGGCCTCGCGGCCGTGATGGGCGCGGCGGCGACGCTCTACGCACCGCAGGCGGTGGGCATCCTCGAGAACGGCCATATCCACAAGGAGTCGCTGTTCGAGATGGCCCTCGGCGTCGCCATCGGCGCCATCACCTTCACGGGTTCGGTCATCGCCTTCCTGAAGCTCGACGGGCGCATGTCCGGCAAGCCGATCATGCTGCCGCAGCGCCACGTCATCAACATCGTCCTCGGCGTGCTGCTGGTGGTGCTGATCGCGGTGTTCATCGGCAACGAGAGCAAGTTCGTCTTCTGGGTGATCGTGCTGCTGTCCTTCATCCTGGGCGGCCTGCTCATCATCCCGATCGGCGGCGCCGACATGCCCGTCGTCGTCTCGATGCTGAACTCCTACTCGGGTTGGGCGGCGGCCGGCATCGGCTTCACCCTCGGCAACCTCGCGCTCATCATCACGGGTGCGCTGGTCGGCTCCTCGGGTGCGATCCTGTCGTACATCATGTGTAAGGCGATGAACCGCTCGTTCATCTCCGTCATCCTCGGCGGCTTCGGCGGTGACGCCGCGGCGGCCGGCGCAGGCGGCGCGGTGGAGACCCGTCCCGTCAAGCAGGGCTCTGCGGACGACGCGGCCTACATCATGAAGAACGCCGAGCGCGTCATCATCGTGCCCGGCTACGGCATGGCGGTGGCCCAGGCCCAGCACAGCCTTCGCGAGATGGTCGACCTGCTCAAGAAGGAAGGCGTGGAGGTGAAGTACGCCATCCACCCCGTCGCGGGCCGCATGCCCGGCCACATGAACGTGCTGCTGGCCGAAGCCAACGTGCCCTACGACGAGGTGCACGAGTTGGAGGACATCAACGGCGACTTCCCGCAGGCCGACGTGGCTTTCGTGATCGGCGCAAACGACGTCACCAACCCGGCCGCAAAGACCGACAAGACCTCGCCGATCTACGGCATGCCGATCCTCGACGTGGAGAAGGCCAAGACCGTGCTCTTCATCAAGCGCGGCATGGGCTCCGGCTATGCCGGCGTCGAGAACGAGGTCTTCTTCCGCGACAACACCATGATGCTCTTCGGCGACGCCAAGAAGGTCGTCGACAGCATCGTCAAGAACCTCTGAGCGGATCCCGTCCGCGCGGACGCCGCGGGGTCGACCCGCGGCAGGGCAGGGGGGCCGGCGTGCAAACGCCGGCCCCTTTGTCGTTCGGCCCGGGCGTTTGGGGTGCAGCGCTGAGCCGGACATGCGGCTATGATCCGCGCCGTGTCAGCCGCTCATGCCCTCGACGCGCCGCGCGCGTTCCTCGATGTTTCCCGATCCGTGCTCGGACGGCCCTGGCGCGACCGCTGCGCCGATCCTGCACTCCAGGCCTATGCGGCCACGATGGTCCAGGCCTACGGCCTGCCGGAGCTTCTGGCCCGCGTGCTCGCCGGGCGCGGCATCCGCCCGGGCGAGGCGGAGGCCCATCTCCAGCCGCGCCTGCGCGACCTGATGCCGGACCCCGATAGCCTCGTGGACATGGAGGCCGCCGTCGATCGCCTCGCCCGCGCCGTCGCAAATCGGGAGTGCGTGGCGGTGTTCGGCGACTACGACGTCGACGGGGCCGCGAGCGCCGCCCTGCTCGCCGCGTACCTGCGCGGGCTCGGCCTCGAGGTCCGCATCCACATTCCCGACCGGATCACGGAGGGCTACGGGCCCAATATCGCCGCGGTGACCGCCCTGCACGCAGCTGGCGCCACCCTCCTCGTCGCGGTGGATTGTGGCACCAGCGGGCATGCGCCCTTCGCGGCAGCGAGCACGCTCGGCCTCGATGTCGTCGTGCTCGACCATCACGGCGCCCCGGAGCACCTGCCGGCCGTCCGCGCCCTCGTGAACCCCAACCGCCTCGACGACCTTTCCGGCCTCGGCCACCTCTGCGCGGCCGGGGTGGTGTTCCTGACCCTCGTCGCCCTCAACCGGCGCCTGCGCCGGGACAGCGTCGCTGCGGACCGGCTCCCGGATCTCACGGAGGGCCTGGACCTCGTGGCCCTCGCCACCGTGGCGGACGTCGTGCCCCTCCAGGGGCTCAACCGCGCCTTCGTGATCCAGGGTCTGAAGGTCATGCGCGGGCGCGGCCGCATCGGTCTGGCCGCCCTCCTCGACGCGGCCTCCCTGAGCGAGCCGCCGGAAGCCTGGCATCTCGGATACCTCGTGGGTCCGCGCATCAACGCGGGTGGACGCATCGGCGATGCGGGGCTCGGAGCGCGCCTCCTGACGACCGGCGATGCCGCCGAGGCCGCCCGGATCGCCGCCGAGTTGGATCGGCTCAACCGCGAGCGCCAGGCGATCGAGGCGCAGGCGGTCGCCGATGCCGAAGCCGAGATGGACCACGCGCTCAGTCTCGATCCGGATCGGCCGGTCCTCGTCGCCGCATCGGCGGACTGGCATCCGGGCGTCGTCGGTCTGATCGCCGCGCGGCTGAAGGAGCGCTTCGGACGCCCCGCCTTCGCCTTCGCCCTGCGCCCGGACGGCAGCGCCACCGGCTCCGGTCGCTCCATCCCCGGTGCCGACCTCGGCCAAGCGGTGCGGGCGGCGGTGGAGGCCGGTCTGGCCCTCAAGGGCGGCGGCCACGCCATGGCAGCAGGCGTCACCCTGCCGGGGTTCGACGTGGCACCCTTCCGCGAGCACCTCGGTGCCGCCCTGGCCCGAACCGTGGCGGAGGCCCGCGCCGTGGAGGCGCTCCTCGTGGACGGGACACTCAGCGCCGGGGGCGCGACCGCCGAGATGGTCCGCACCATCCACCGGGCCGGCCCCTTCGGATCCGCCGCCCCCGAACCGACCTTCGTCCTACCCCGCCACCGCATCGTCGATGCCGGCATCGTCGGCCACGGTCATGTGCGCGCCCGCCTACGCAGCCGCGACGGCCAGGCCATCGGAGCGATCGCGTTTCGCGCGGCGCATGGCCCCCTGGGCCAGGCGATCCTGTCTGGAATCGGCCGCGAGGTCCACGTCGCCGGCACCCTCGCGGTCGATACCTGGCGGGGGGCCGAGCGCGCCCAGATGCGGATCTGCGATCTCGCGCATTTCGATTGAGCGATGCGGTTGACTCGCGCCCGACCCGTCATCATAAGGACGGCGCACCGCCGAGAGGCGGCCGGTTTGGGGGAATGTCCCGAGCGGCAAAGGGGGCGGACTGTAAATCCGCTGCGTAAGCTTCGTAGGTTCGAGTCCTACTTCCCCCACCAAACTCATCTAGATGTCGAGCCTCGTGCCGAGGTCTCTTACATCGGCGACCAGATGCTCGGTCATCGATGCGGGTGTAGCTCAATGGTAGAGCAGCAGCCTTCCAAGCTGAATACCCGGGTTCGATTCCCGGTACCCGCTCCACTCCATTCTTCATCCGTTGCAGCGACTGAGCCGCCAAGGCTGGTATCGCGTCTGTCTCTTGATGCCAGCTTGATACAATGACCTGACCGGGCGGCTTTGGACCGAGCTGATCGAGAGGATCAGCCGGGACCGAACGAGCGGGACATGAAGCGAGGTCAGAAAACGGGTGTCGAGTAGGTGGCGCTGAAGCCGCGCTAGATCGATGTTCAGACGGCACAGGGCAAGAGTTTGGCGTTGGCTTGCAAGGGGACCGAGATCTCCGAGTAGAGCGACTGTCGCTGGTGCAACGAGTACAGCAGTTGCAGTTCGACCAAGCCCGTCGGATGAAAGATCCAGAGCGCGAGAACGCGCGATCGTGTCGGCTCGTGGCTGACTTGTCCCTGGAGAAGCAGGTGCTTGCGGACGTCGCCGCGGGAACCGAAGGTTAGCGTCAGCAGAACTCATAGCCCTGAAGCGACGCCGGCAGGCCTTCGCCGGCAATCGTGAGAAGTATGGTCTCTCAGAGCGCCATGCCTGCCGGATTGTTGGCCTGCACCGGGGTACGCAACGCTGCGCGTCCACCGTACGGCCGACGAGGATGCGTTGACCCGCGCCATCACTGCCATTGCGTCCAAGTACGGACGCTATGGCTACCGCCGCGGTGCGACGGCTCGTGCGTACGGCTACGGCCTCTCCATCGCAATCACGTCTGGAGCTTGGACTTTGTACAGGGCCGGACTCATGACAGGCGAAGCCTGCGCATCCTAACCCTCATCGACGAGCACAGTCGCGCCTGCCTGCCGCTAAAGGTCGCGAGTCGCATCAACAGGCTGGATGCGATCGAGGCGCTGGCAGATGCGATGTGCCTCCATGGCATCCCCGACAACATCCGCTGTGACAACGTCCTACGTAGCGAGGAAGGACGACTGCCTAAGCCAAGAAATCTTCTACTCGCTCAAGGAGACGCAGACCCTGATTGGGATTTGGCAGAGCACCTACAACCGCGTTCGGCAGCATTCGTTGTTGGGCCACCGCCCGCCCGCGCCTGTCACCGCCCCGGAACTCGCCTCCGGCTAGCCATGGCCGCCACGATGCAGTAGCCTCTCGATGGGCTCGGTCCAAAATATCGGTCAGGTTACTGGACGGATCGAGCATGTTGTGGCTGCGGACCACCTATCCGCCGATCAGCACCGTCGGCATGCCGGTGACGATAACGCCGCCATGGGCCGTTAGATCGCCGATGCGAGCAGCGGGCTGGCCGCCGATCAGCACGGTCGCTGATCCCTTCACGATCGAATCGACCGGCCCGACGCAGGTTGCCATGTCACCGACGCGCGCCGCCGGCATCTGCCCGATCAACACCGTGGGGCAGCCGACGACGATCGGTCCACCGACATGCGGTACCACCCCCGTCACCATCGGGCAGGTGTGCATGTCGCTGATCCGCGCCGCCGGAGTGCCCATTCCACGATCCTCTCACGACAGGACGACGCAACGTCCCTTAATCCGTGCCGGACGACGCCGTCGATCCGGCGGCCGCCGCTCAGATCGAGGAGGCGACGGCATCCAGCCCCATGGATTTGGCGAGCACCCGTATCCGCGCCTTCTGGTCCTCGCGCAGGACTCCGAGAAGCGGCCGGGCCGCCCAGTAGATCCGCATTGATAGACCGCTGCCAAAGGCATCCTCCGCTTTTTGCCCGGATTTGACCAGGGCCATCTGCTGGGCGCCGATTTCCTGGAGCAGGGCCTCCACGGGCGGCCAGTGCGGGGCCTGCTCGGGCGTCAGGCGCAGGGTGTTGCGAATGCGCCGGATCTCCTCCGGTGTCAGCACACCCGCGAGGCGCGGGTCTGGCCGTGGTCGCAGGACGGGCGCGTGGTTGAGCCGAGCCGGCGGTGGGCTGAGCGGCGCCTGGGCCGCCGGCGGATTCGGCTCTGGTTCGGCGCGGATCCTGGCCTTGCGCGGCGGCTCCGGCGGCGGAGACCGGGCTGGCGGCCCGTCTGCGCGATCGGGTGTAGATTCCTGCGGCAGCGGCGTCACGACGGGGTCAGGAAGGGCCGCGACGCGCGCCTTCGGCGGAGTCGCCGGGGTGGGTTCGGAAACGCGGGCGCCTCCGGGGCGCGGCTGCGTGCTTTCGATCAGCAGCGCCTCCTTCGGAGCGGCCGGTGCCATGGGCGTCGGCGCGAGACCACTGACGATCGCAAGCGCGCCGAGTCCCACCGCCGCCGAGAAGGCGGCGACCACTCCGACCGACTTGGCGATACCTATCCAGGGAACGGGACGCCGCATGTGAAATCTCCCGCCGGTACCCCGGCGCCGTCATCGAACCGGCTGGGTTCCCGAGCGCGTGGGGGCATTGGGTTCGCTCATGCCCTTGACGGCGCGATAGCGATCCAACCTGAGCGAGATCATGGTCTCGAACTTGCCGTGCACCTGCGCCACCGACAAGCCATTCGAGGCACCCTCGCCACCGGCACCGTAGAAGATCGTCTTGTTCGCGGCCGCAGGTTTCGGCAGCAGGTCCGCCGCCACGGTTTCGGGTTTGCGCGCCATCTGGCCGATGAAGCGCTCGGCGCCATCGGGGCCGAGGAAGTGAACGAGATAGACTTCGCCGCCCGTCAGGTTTCGTCCGATCCGCTGGGCGATCCGCAGGCTGTCGCGCTTCAGCATCTCGGCTGCCATCACCGCCGAGAGGTAGGCGTCGCGGCGCAGGTCGAGCACGGCGGTGCGCTCGGCGGGTGTAAGCTCGCGCTCGCGCATCAGGCGCGCCTGAGGCTCGAGCCCATGCTGCGCTCCGAACTCGCGCACCACCCCAAGCCAGGTCTTCTCGATGAACTGGAACAGGCCGGAGGCGGATGACGTCTGGGCCTGAACCTCCGTCTTGAAGCTCGATTCCTTGTCGGCGATCGCCATCAGCAGCACCGGGTCCATAGTGACCACCCGCGCCGCCCGCATGATCTTCTCGACGAGATGCCGGCGGATCTGCATCGGACCGAAACTCAGGAGCTCGTCGGGGTTGCGCGGGCCCTTGGCCTCCAACTCCCGCGCCAGCGACGTGTAGGCCGCGAGTTCTGGCCGGTCGCGGCCGCTCGCCCGCGCGGCGGCGGCATTGCCGTCGAGCAGGGACTTACCGAGGCCGCCCGAAAGCCGGACGGCTGGGATGGACACGGGCGCAGAGCCAGCGATCTCGCCGGCGAGTCCGGATGCCGGTGCGCCCCCCGGCCGGGCAGGGGCGATCCGGATGGTCGAGGCCAGGGAGGACGACGGGTCCGCGTCGACATCGGTGACGTCGTAAAGCTGTGCAGCGACGTCGGGGGTCACCAGGATGACCGGCCGGTCCTCGCCGAGCGACAGGATCACCGTTGCCTGCGCCAACTCCGTGTCAGGCTCGGGGGGGGCAGGCGCCATCAGCCATCCGACCACCGCCCCGACGAGCATGAAGCCCCCGATCGCAGCTGCCGCGAGGATGGGGGTCCGCTCGATCTCTGGGAGGACGACCATCGATCGCAGGGTTTGCCAGAGCGTTTCGCGATCCGCGGTTCGTGCCGGAAGGCGTTGGGTCCGCTCCGGCGCTGCTGTCGATCGCCCGGCCACGAAGTCCGCGATGCCGGCGGCCAGCGCGGCGTCCGCTGGCGCAGCATCCTGTCCGATCAGTTGCGCCGTTCCGGCGCGTAATCCTGCGATGCTCGCGCGATCGATGCCGAGGCTGCGGCGCAGGCCTCGCGCGCTCAAGGTCGGGTCGGCGTGCAGGGCGTGGACGGCCCGGAACCAGAGATCCAGGGTCGGGAGCGGCTTGGCGAAGGGCGTTCCCTGGCACGGGAAGACCTTCATTCCACAGGCACGACAGGAGAACGCCCGGTTCCGCGTCTCACGCCGGTAGCCGGCGGCCTCGCCACAGGCGCGGCAGGGCGCATCCCCGAACCGCAGGCGCACAAGGGCGTCGAGGCATTCCTCCTCCGAGAGCGGTTCGGTCGGGACCGGCGTCGCCATCCCTCACCCTCCCACCTTGAGAAACCGGACAGTGACGCCAACGGGCGAGCCCGGCTGCGCGGCCTCGTCGGCGATCTGCCGGGCCACCGCGTCCGTGCGCAGGCCGCGCCGTTCGTTCAGGAACCCGAGGGCCGCGCGGCTCGTCACCGCGACGAGAAGCTGCGCCCGCGGCGGTTTTCCTTCCGGGATCTGCAGGCGCAACGCGAAGGTCGCCGCGCGTCCCTTGCGCGTCACGTGCGCCGCCAAGTTGTGGGTTCGGCCCTCGTCGTCCAGGAGCAGGAGGGCGACCTCGGCATCCTGTGGCAGGTCGATCGTGCCCTTCAGCTCGTCGCCGCTGCGCAGCAGATCGCGTTCAAGGTTGAGCTTCGGTGCTTGCGGCTGCTTCTGCAGCGCGAGTCCCGCGAGCAGATTGATCATCGGGCATTGCGGCGGATTGATCTGGCGCAGTTGGATCTTGGCATCGAAGCCGAACTTCGCGCGAAACGCCGCGTCGAAGGCGGCGAACGGCGGGGTGCTCGACCCGTATGCCTCGACCGCCGCCTCCCGCCCGCTGACCGTGAGCGGGTTCAGGTAGAAGCAGGAACCACCCCGATAGCCTCGGATGTAAGAGGCCACCTGCTCCATGCTGGAAGCGCCCTCCGGTGGTGCCAGCGGCGGCCCCTCCGGCGCCGTGACGGTCTCACCAGTTCCAGGTGGCGTTGTGGTGATCGTGGTTGGCGGCACCGGGGCCGGGGCCGAGGTCTGCGGACCCGGCACGGGCGTCGCGACGGGCGGACGGGTTGCGGGCGGCGGCACCGGTGGAGCGATCGAGGAAGCAGATTCCGGGGGCACCGGGGGTGGCGTGATCGACGGCAGGGTCGGCGCCTGTCGCGGAGGAGGGCCGCCCTCGGGCGCGGCGGCAGGCTGCCTGCCCGGCGACGGAGCCGGCGTCTCGTCGAGAGCGACCTCTGGCGCGAAGACCGGTTTGCTGCCTGTGCCGAGGCTGGAGAAGCCGTTGGTGTACCAGGCGGCGAGTGCGGCCAGCGTGAGCAGCAGGCCCAGAACCGCGAGGACGATCGGCAGAGAGGCCCGCCTGCGGCCGCCCGGTTTCGATGCGACTGATCGGGGCACAGCCTGTGTCCGCGCTGGTGGGACGGGTGGGACCCAGGCCGCCACGTCCGCCATGCTCTCGGGGCGTCGTGAGGGATCGGGATCGAGCATCGATTCGAGGAGCGGGCGCAGGCGCGGATCGACCCCGGACAGGTCGGGGACCGTCGAGCGCTTCACGATGACGTCCGCCGGACTACCGCCCATGTCGATCGCACGGCCGAGGCTTGCCTGGGCTAGGACGAGGCCGAGGCTGTAGATGTCGGAGCGCGGCGTGATCACGCCGCCCTGAAGCCCGAGCTGCTCGGGCGAGACGTGGCTGTACTTGCCCGCGAACCCGTCGCCGATCACGGTTTGCCCGCCCAAGGAGGACCGTGCGATTCCGAAATCGATGATCTTGGCGCGCGACGGGTCTCCGGCCGGCAGGATGACGTTGTCCGGCGAGACGTCGCGGTGGATGATCCCGGCGCAATGCGCCACGTGCAGCCCCGAGGCCAGGCGCCGGCGGAGCACGTCGAGCGCTTCGAACTCCATCGGCCCGCGCCCGAACAGCTCCGGCAGGGCGATGCCCTCGACGAATTCCATCGCCAGATAGGGAAGGTTCAGGGTTCGATCGATGGAGAAGACGAAGTAGCGGACGATGGCCTCGTGATGCAGGTTGTGGAGGGCCGAGGCCTCCTTCCGGAACAGCGCCAGGGCCGGGCCGCTCCCGGCGAATTCCGGGCGGATCGTCTTGATCGCGACCACGTCCCCCGTCTCGATCGCGTGTCCCCGGTAGATCTCGCCCATGCCGCCGACCGCGATGAGGCTGTCGATCTCGTAGAGTTCGTTGAGGCGGGTGCCGGCGGTGATGCGCGGGCGAGGATCGACGACGGTGACCTCGTTCATGGCTCGCCCCCGTCAGGGAGCATCGCCGGCAGAACGACCGTCTGGTCGGAGGTCGTGGTGATGGTTCCCGAACGCATGATCACCACGGTGACGTTGTCGCTGGCGCCCCGCTCCAGAGTCAGGGCGATGAGCGCGTCGCAGGCCCCCTGCGGCGCCAGCCGCTCGCCGATCGACCGGATCTCGGCGTCTTCCACGTGAGCCGTCAGGCCGTCGGTGCAGATGACGAAGGTGTCGCCGCTGACGAGGAGCCCGTGTTCCAGTTCCAGCTCCGGCTCCGGCCGCGCACCCAGCGCCCGCGTGATCACGTTGCGGCGCGGCCAGACCCGCGCCTCCTCCACCGTGAGGATTCCCTTCTCGACGAGGTCGCGCGCCTCAGTGTGGTCGCGGGACAGTTGGGTCAGCCCGCCGTCCCGCAGAAGGTAGATGCGACTGTCGCCGGACCAGACGCAGGCGAACCGATCGTCGAAGGTCAGCAGCACCGCGAGCGTCGAACCGACGACGCCGCCGCGGGTGCGGCCCGCGGCGCAGAGCTTCGCGTTGGCCCTCAGGACGCGGTCCTCGAGGCGCGCCAGCAGGTCGGGGGCCGACACGGCGGCGCCGATCGAGCCCAAGGCCTCGACCACGATCGCGCTGGCCAGCGCGCCTTCCTCATGCCCACCCATGCCGTCCGCCACCGCGAAGACACCAAATTCCGGTGCCACGAAGTAGCGATCCTCGTTCTCGCGCCTGACGCTGCCCATGTGCGTGCCGAAGCCGATCTCGACCTTGGCGGTGTTGCGCTTGCCGGCGTCGATCGGGAGCATCACGGCATCTCCCCCGTGAACCGACCGCTGAGCATTCCGGCGAACAGCTCTGCAGACGGCATGCCGAGGTTAGCGGCGACCCGTGGCGCGAAGCCGTCGCCGCCCGTCGTCCACCAGTAGGACATCCCGGAATGCACGCGGCACCGGTCGATGGTGCGAAGTTCCGCCAGGACACGGGGGAAAGCACCGATATCGGCGGCCGATACCAGCGTGCCGTCGCGTGCCCGAACGGCGCCGACCTGCGCGGGGTCGGTCTCGGTCAGGTCCGGCGCCGGAAGCCGGTCGGCCGCTTCCGCCACATCCTCGAAGCGCGCGTCGTGCGCGAGGGCGGACAGGAGCACCGCCTCGGCCTGGGAAAACCACGCGGCGCGATCGTCGTATTCAGGAGGAGCGAGGGGATCGCCGGCTTCGGACCGGTGGAACAGGGTGAGGGGAAAGTAGCGGCCGATACCATCCACCGAAGGCATGAAGGCACCCAGGACCGGCTCGCCGCAGATCCGTTCGCCGAGCCAGAAACGCCAGATCGGCGCGGTCAGGAAGGCATCCTGCCACGCGTTGCCGAGGGCGAGCCGGCTCGCGGAGAGGCCGGCCTGCATCCAATGCTCCCAGGTTTTCAGAAACCCGCGCGACGTGCCGACCGCGATGAAGTCGCGCTTGGCCGGCAGCTTGCCGTAGAGTCCTGAAGGCACGGCGTCAGTTCCCATTCGGACAGCGGAACTCGCGGAGCGCAGCCAGCGCGAGCGGATTCTGGGCGGTTGCGGCGGTGAAGCGATACGAGAGCTCGCGGCCGCCAGCGGTGAGCGTGACGATCACTGCGTCGCCCTGCTTCAGGACGGAGCCGGAATCGAGGAGCCGGAACAGCGACCAGGTCCCGGTCCTCTCGGCGAGCACCGTGGCGGGCGTTGCGCCCCCGAAGAAGCCGCCGGGCGAGCCTTCGATCACCAGGGCAGTGCGCGCCGGACTTGCTGGGCCGGGCCACTGCACGGTGGATGGCGTGTTCACCCCCTGCTGCGTGACCACGACGCTCCCGTTCGCGTCGAGGCGGGCCTTGGCTGCGTCGCCCGACAGGGTCAGGGGCGTCACCGCGAAGGTCACCTGGGGCATGTTCCCGCCCGTGGAAAAGAAGGCGTCGCGGATCTCCGCGGCTCGTTGGAATTCGCGCAGGACCGAGACGGACAGGGTCCGGGCGACCTGATCCTCCGGCCGCCAGGCCCATTGCGGGCGGGATCGGTCGGTTCGGGCGGCGAGATTCTGCGCGAAGAACTGGTCGAACACGCCATTTGGCGCGAAGAGCTTGGCGAAGTCCGCCGCCGGAATCTCGCGTTCGCTCGTGCGGATGAACGGGTAGCGGTTCGCCGCGATCTGCTGGCACTCGCGCACGACCTGATCGGTGAGCGCCTGGTTGATCTGGGCGACGGCGGCGGAGGTGGCGCTGCCCTCGAATTCGTTGGCGACCTGACGCACCATGGGCTCGAACGGCGCGGGAAAGCGCGAGGCCAGGGCGCGCAGGGCGCGGGTCTGCGTCACCAGGCTGGCATTCGCTTGTTCCGCCTGATTGGGGTTCGTCGCCTCGATTGCGGCGTTCTTGATCTCGTTCAGGGTCTGGATCAGGCTGTCGATGGTACGACGGCCCGGCTCGCCCTCGAGCAGCAGGTGGAATGGGCGGAAGGCCGCCTCGATGTTCCCGCCCGGCGCCTCGTTCGCCGGCACCGCGAAGCGGTCGCCTGCGGTTGTGCCGGGCATCGCAAGGGTGCCGAGGGTCGAGGCTGCCGCACCCGCGCGGTTCTGCGCCTCCTGCACGAGGGCGCCCGCCGCGGCCGCCTTCAACTTGGCGATGCGCGGATCGGCTCCGTCGGCGCCGGTGACTTTCCCGGGCCGCTCGCGTGTGAGCCGCGTCTCATCGCGCAGGGATTCGAGAAGCTGGCGCAACGGCGAGGTTGGGGCCGCGATGGCCTGAAGCGCTACGTAGCGTGGCTTGTCGGCGGAGAGCGAGCGCAGCTTCAGCCGCGAAAGGGCCTGGGTCCAGGCCGGCTGAAAATCCCGCGCGTAGAGCTTCAGCAGGTCCGCGAACAGGGACCCGTACTGCGCCGTGTAGGATTGCTGACGGCCCGATTCGCCCAGAACCCAGCGGTCGCGCTCCGCAACCTCGGCCACATCCCCGAAGCGGTCGATAAAGGCCTGGAAGAAGCCGTCATAGGTGAAGAAGAACGGCACCCGCACGGTGTCCAGGCCTGCGCCGCCCGCCACCTCAAAGACGAGGCTCGCGTCCGGTCCGGCCGCGCGCAGCACGGTCCAATCCCTGGCGGTCGCGGCGCGTGACTGGGACTTCAGGAGTTCGTAGGCGCGCTCGGCGACGGAGAGGCGTGCAAGCGCCCTCTGGCTGTCCTCGACCAGGGCCTGATTGACCGTGACGAGGGGCGGGGTGCCGTCGTCGAGATCAAGCATGGCGGTGAGGTGATCTTCGAGCAGTTGCCGTCCCCGCGCGAAACCCGCGCCCGGGTAGAGGTTCTCGGCCCAGTCCCTGCGCATCCACGAAACGACGAGATCGCGGTCGAGGGGGGCATCGGGGCGGCCACCGAGCATCAGGTAAACCTTCAGCCCTTCGTAGATGAAGCTCGTATTGGCCCGGTTGGCTTCGAGTTGCTCCTCCAGCCGGAAGATCAGTCGCGGGCGAAACAGGCGTTCGAGTCCGGCGCGGTAGCTGGTCTCCGCCGCCGAGCCGAGGCGAGGCCGCTGGCTCAGGCCGAAGGTCGCGAGGATCGGCTCGGCCTCGTCACGCCCGGAATAGCCGGCCGGCATGTAGCGCAATGTGTTGAGGAGCGGCAGGACCTTGGAGAAATTCCGGTCCGAGACCGTGGGTTCACGCAGGATCTCGGTGGCCTCACCGCGATACTTGGCCAGCAGCGTGTTGCTCAGGTTCACAAGCTGCTCGTTGCGCAGGTAGCTCGTCCACCACAGCCCGACCAGCACCGCCGAGGCCAGCGCGAGGCCGCCGAAGGCGCCGAGCCGCAGGAGGTTGGCGCGCCGGATTGCCGCCTGGTTCGTTGTGACCCAGCCCGCCTCGCCGATCACCACACGGCGCAGCAGGTTGCCGAGAAAGAAGCTGCGGCCGCGCCCGGAATAGGCGGCGGCCTCGACCTCCTGCGCACCGAAACTGCGCGACATGGCACCGATGAGCTGATCGATCGGCGTGCCCTCCTGCGTGCCGGAGGTGAAATAGAAGCCCCGAAGGGTTGCGTTGAGGTGGAAGCGGCTCGGCTCGAACACGCGATTGAGGAAGTCGACCACCTTGGTGCGCGCCGCCGCCATCTGGCTGGGGAAACCGAACAGTACCACCCGGGAGGTCGGGGCCTGCTCGTCTTGGAGGCGATCCGGCAGCCAAGTGTTCAGGCGCTCCACCAAGGCATCGAACTCGGACGGGACCTCGCCGATCATGTTCCGGGTCTTGTCGTCGGTCTGGAAGGTGTGGCCCCACACCATCTGGCGGTCGGTGTCCGAGAGGTGCCCGAAGAATTCCATGAAGCCGGCCACGAGATCGGCCTTGGTGACGAGCGCGTAGACCGGGAAGTCCACCTTCAGCCGATCATGAAGCTCGATCAGGCGCTTTCGGATCGCGTCGGAATGCGCCTCGATCATCTCGGGCGTGCCGGTCAGCAGATCCTCCAGGCTGATCGCCACGATCACGCCGTTGATTGGCTGCTTGGGCCGGTTTACCCGCAGCAGGTCGAGGAACGACAGCCAGCTCGCCTTGTCGCCCTTCGGGTCGGAATCCTGCGTGGTGTAGCGGCCCGCCGTATCGATGAGGACGGCCTCCTCGGTGAACCACCAGTCGCAGTAGCGGGTGCCGCCGAGACCAGCCACGGCCGCCGGCGTACGGCCTCGACTCAAGGGGAACTTGAGCCCCGAATTGATCAGCGCAGTGGTCTTGCCTGCTCCTGGCGGTCCAATGATGACGTACCAGGGCAGGTCATAGAGCGCGTTGCCCTTGGCCCCGTGCGCCTTGCGCAGGGTTGCCAGTGCATCCGCCATGCCCTCCTTCAGGGTTTCGCGGTCGTCGGTCGCCTCGTCCGTCTCGCTCAGGCCCTCGCGCAGGGCACGGACAGCGCTCTGCCGGCGGTAGAGTTCCCAGCCGATCGCCCCGAGGGCCGCCAGGAGGACGACGGCGCTGATCGCGGCTCGGATCCAGACGGCCTCCAGGGGGCGCAGGTCCCCGATCGCAAGCAGCGGCCCGGCCCAGCAGACGAGTACAATCACCGCGATGGCGCCGAGGAATGTCACGCCGATGCGGAGCCAGATCCAGCGGCTCATCGGGCGGACCCGTTCGGCGATGGTGCGATGGCGGGCATCCTAGCGGCTCCGCGTCATGATGATCTCGACGCGCCGGTTGCGGGCGCGTCCCTCGGCGGTCTTGTTGGGGGCGATCGGCACGTCCGCGCCCTTGCCCTCGGCCTCGACGCGATCCGGTTTCGACAATCCCGCCTTCACGAGGCGCGTCACCGCCTTGGCGCGCTCCAGCGACAGCTGGAAATTGGAGGGGAATCGCACCGTCCGGATCGGGGAGCTGTCGGTGTGCCCGACGACGCGCACGGTACCGGGCTCCTTTTCCAGCAATGCGGCGACACGCTGGAGCATGGCCTGGAAGGCGGGCTTCACGGTCGCGTCGCCCGGTGCGAACAGCGCAGAGGCCAGCCGGATCACCACCTGGCCGCCGGTCTCCACCACGGTGAGGGATTGGTCGGCGATATCGGCCCGGAGGGCGGTCTGAAGCTGGCCCGTCTGGCTCGCGGGCGGCGGGGGCGGCGGAGGTGGGGGCGGCGGTGCGTGGATGCGCCGCTGGATGCCGATCTCGGTAGTCGGGTGGACGGTGACCAACGCCGCCGCCGCCGCATCGGCGCTACCCGAGAGGAGCATCCGCAGCAGAAGGTACAAGCCCAGCAGCAACGCACCGACGACGGCGCCGACGACCCAGAGCGGCAGCCGGTAGTGGAAGACTTCGGTGCCGATGGCCTGTCCCTGCCACCGGGGGGAGACTTCGCGCTCCGTCGGCCGCGTGCGGCGCAGGAGTTCGTAGAGGTTGCGCTGGATCTGCTGCAGCGTGGCGGCACCGCCCGCCGAGGTCCTGTGCACGCCCTGGAAGCCGATGGCGAGGCAGGCATGCAGCAGTTCGAGGAGATCGTAATTCCCGACCGGGTCGACCTTGGCGTTGTCCAGTTCCGTAAAGAATCGGACGCCGCCCGTCCGCTCGCCGAAGAATCGGCTGAGCATGCTGTGCTGCGTCCAGACGTGGCGCTCCTCCGCCGGGATGTTCTGGACGATGTCGTCGGCCGTGGCGCAGACGATGTACTTGGCGGAGCGCACCTGCTCGGGCGACACGCCGGCCATCCGGGTCTCGGCCTCGAAGGATTCGATACTCGCCGCGACCTGCTCCATGAGGTTGGCGAAGGAGGCGCGCGACAGCTGCACCCGCAGGCGACCGAGCAGCAGCAGCAGCGGCCCGGCCGCTTTGAGATAGGGATTGGAATTGGGTGCGACGACCACGTCGCGCTTCATCACCAGCGCCCGCTCGCGCTCGCCGGGGGGGGGACCAACGGGTCGAGGTGCGTGCCGCGCTCGGTCGAAGTCCGAGGTGGCCCAGTCGTCGGAATCAGGCGTCCCGGGATCGACGCGTCCCGGGTCCCGCGCCTGCGGGTCGGTGGGGCGAGGGCGGAGCGGACGGGCATCTGGCTCGGGCTGTGGCCGCAGCCGGCCACCCGGGTCCGGCAGGATGATCGTACGGTCGTTGCGGCCGAACGGATCGCTCATCGGGCCGGCTCCGCGGATGGCGTCTCAGGACGGCTCATCGGCGCCCCTCCTGCACGGCCCAGAGTTCAAGTTCGAGCTGCGGCCAATCACCGGCGAAGTGCATGCCGATGGAACTCGCCACACTGAACTCGGGCCAGAGCGGCGACTGGCGATCGAGCAGAAAGTAGACGTGATCGGTGATCGCCCGGATCTGCGGGGGCGGGGTCGGCAGGTGGACGAGCGTCACGCCGGGCAGGTGGGCGTGAACGATCTCGTTCATCTTCGTGTTCGGCCCGATCTTGAACAGGTTCGGGAACTGCGCCTGTATTTCGGTGAGGGGGCGCAGAGCCGCGACCTCCAGGACAAGGCTGGCGTTGCGGAACAGGTTGCGATCGCGGATCATCGACACGAAGGCGTTGGGCGCGCGCTCGATGATCTCGAGGCGGATCGCGCGGCGCCCGGTTTGCGCACTCAGGAAATCCTGGATGTCGCGCACCACGGGCGTGAAAACGGCCTCGAGATCGTCGTGGTCGTAGGCCGGATAGGTCCGGGCGCGCCGGTCCGCCGTGGTGAAGGTGGCCAGTTCGCCGGCGATCCGCAGAAATTCCTCGTACAGGCGTTCCGGATGGATGAAGCGCGACTGCCGAAAGTGGTGCAGCACAGGGATGTGCCGGTTCAGAAGCTGAAGGATGAAGTAATCGGCGCTCTGCAGCCCGCCGCCGGCAGTGGGATCGGCGGCGGGCTGCAGAGC
>NZ_BPQL01000081.1 GCF_022179225.1 Methylobacterium goesingense | reverse complement strand
GGGCGACGAGGTCGACCTGGGGCACGTTGAATCCGGTGGCCAGGACCCCCACCGAGGTCAGGCATCGGATCCGGCCCTCGCGAAAATCGCGGACCATGCGGTCGCGCGCCCGCTTCGGGGTCTCGCCCGAGAGAGTCTCGCAGGTATGGCCCTCGGCCCGGATCGCGTCGCGCACGGCAGTGGCGTGGGCGAGCCCGGCGCAGAAAGCGAGCCAGGCGCGTCGGCCTTGCCCGTAGCCCACCATCTCCTCCACGGCCGCGCGGGTGATCCAATCCTGGTTGACGGCGGCCTCCAGGGCGCTCGGGATGTAGTCCCCGCCGCGCCGGGGCACGCCCGTGACGTCGAGGGCCGTGGCGGTGGCCTTGGAGATCAGGGGCGCGAGGTAACCCTGGTAGATCAGGTCGCCGACATTCGCCTCGTACACGATGGCGTCGAACAGCCGTCCCGGACCCTCGTCGAGGCGGCCGCTGTCCAGGCGGTAAGGCGTGGCGGTCAGGCCGACCACGCGCAGATCCGGGCGGGCGGCCTTCAGGGCGGCGAGGAAGCGGCCGTAACGGGTCTCGGCGTCGCGGGGGATCAGGTGGGCCTCGTCCACCACGACGAGGTCGAACGGTCCGATCTCGGGTACGCGGTTCCAGACCGACTGGATGCCGCAGAACAGCACCTGCGCCCCCTCGTCCCGGCGCCCGAGCCCGGCCGAGTAGAGACCGGCCGGCGCGCCCGGCCAGAGGTTCAGGAGCTCGCCGTGGTTCTGGGCGATCAGCTCGCGGGTGTGGGTGACGACGAGGACGCGGTGCGCCGGGTTCGCCGCGAGGGTCTCGCGCACCAGAGCCGCGATGACCAGGGACTTGCCCGCCCCGGTGGGCAGCACGATGAGACCGGCCCCGTCGCCCCGCGCCCAGGCGGCGTGGAGTGCATCGAGGCTGGCGCGTTGATAGGGGCGAAGGTCCATCCGCGCGGCTTCTAGCGCCGGGGCACGCTGCTGTCCGTGTCCATTCTGCCGCGCGGAACACGATGGGACCATCGACGGCAAGAGGCCCCGCCCGCCGGTTCGGCGCACGGAGCTTCGTAGGGATGTCTCAGGTCATCGGCGCGTCAGAGCCTGGCGTGACGTTCCGCGCCCGACCTCAGCGCAGCCGTGATTAGCAATTGTCGGCGCTGTCACCCTTCACGACCTGACCCTCGGCAGGCTTCTTCTCGCCCGGGGCCGGCTGCGTGTTCGCGCCAACATTGTTCATCGCACCGACGGTGCCGGGCGACTCGGCCTTGGCACCGGGCGTGACCTTGGCGCTCGATCCACCATCGACAGTGGAGGACTTGTCCATGGATGCGGACTTGTCCTTCATGTTGCTGGTCGTGCCGGTCGCGCAGGGGGCGGCGAAGGCGGTGGTCGCGGTCAGCATCAGGGCGGCGGTGGCGACGGCAAGATTACGAATGGTCATGTTTCCTCCAGATCAATTCTGGAGTTCAACCCGATTCCGGGGTACTCGTTCCGTCATTCGGCGGGCAAAGTGGAAGAATAAATCCGGCGACGTGGCACGTCGCCGGATTGATCTCCTGGAAAATACCGGGTTCAGGCCGTGGCGAGGGCCGCCGCCATCTTCTGCGCGAAGGCGACGGGATCGCGCGGCGTGTCCCCATCCTGCACCCGGGCGAGATCCAGAAGCGTGCCGGCGGCCTCCGTGATGTCGCCCTGGGTGTCGACCTTGGCGGCCAGCGACTGGATCAGCGGGTGGCGCGGGTTGATTTCCAACACCGGCATGCTGCCGCCGCCGCGTCCCGCCCGCCGCAGCAGCCGCTGCATCTGCAGGTCGGGGCCGTGACCGGAGGCCGAGAGCACCACCGCGCTCTCCACCAGGCGATCGGTGGCGCGCACGTCGGAGACGTCGGGGCCGAGTGCCGCCTTCAGGGCCGTGACCAGCGCCTCGACGGTGGCCGGAGACTCCGCGCCGTCGGGCGCTTCCCCGGCGAACTTCGAGAGATCGACCGCTCCCTGCGTCACCGAGCGCAGCGGCTTGTCGTCGAAGCGGGCGAGCGCCTCGGGCCAGAAGGCGTCGACGTGGTCGGACAGCAGCAGGACCTCGACACCGCGCGCGCGGAACCCCTCGAGTTGAGGCGAGCGCTTCAGGGCGTCGGCGTCGTCGGCGACGAGGTAGTAGATCGCCTCCTGGCCGTCCTTCATGCGGGAGACGTAGTCGGGCAGGGAGGTCCAGCCGTCGACGGCCGAGGAATGGAAGCGCAGCAAGGGGGCGATCTCGGCCCGGCGCTCATGGTCCTCGTAGATGCCCTCCTTGAGGACGGGGCCGAAATTCTCCCAGAACGGGCGATAGCCCTCGGCATCCTTGGCGCGGTTGGTCAGCTCGGTCAGCACGCGGCCGGTGACGGCGCGGCGGATCTTCGTGAGCACCGGGGTCGCCTGCAGCATCTCGCGGGAGACGTTGAGGGGCAGATCCTCGGTGTCGACCACGCCCTGGACGAAGCGCAGCCAGGAGGGAAGGAGCTCGGCCTCGTCGGTGATGAACATGCGCCGCACGTGCAGGCGCACCTTGCTGGCGCGCTCGCCCTCCACCGCCTGGAACGGCTTCATGCCAGGCACGAACAGCAGCGCCGAGAATTCCAGCGCGCCCTCGGCCCGCCAGTGCAGGGTCGCCCAGGGCTCGTCGAAGTTCATGCCGACATGTCGGTAGAACGCGGTGTACTGCTCCGGCGTGACCTCGGATTTCGCCTTGCGCCACAGGGCGGTGCCCTGGTTGGCGTTCTCTTCCTTGCCGTCCTCGCCTGTGATCGCGATCGGCACCGTGATGTGGTCGGCCCATTTGCGCACGACGTGGTCGAGCCGGTAGCTCTCCAGGTACTCGTCGGCATCCGCCTTGAGGTGCAGGACGATGTCGGTGCCGGGTTCAGCCCGGGTGGCGGGCTCCAGGGTGTAGCTGCCCTGGCCCTCGGAGGCCCAGGTCCAGGCCTCCTCCGAGCCGGCGCGGCGCGAGGTGACGGTGACCCGGTCGGCGACCATGAAGGCCGAGTAGAAGCCGACGCCGAACTGGCCGATCAGGCTCGGCTTGTCCTCGGGCTTGATGTCGGCGGCATTCTTGGCGTCGCCAAGGGCTTGGCTGAAGGCGCGGGTGCCGGAGCGGGCGATGGTGCCGAGGTTCTGGGCCAGCTCCGCCTTGGTCATGCCGATGCCGGCATCTGAGAGGGTCAGGGTCCGGGCGGCCTTGTCGGGAACGATGCGGACCTTGGCGTCCGGGGGCAGCGCCGAGGCCTGGTCGGTCAGCGCCTCGAAGCGGCGCCGGTCCATGGCGTCGGCGGCGTTGGCCACCAGCTCGCGCAGGAAGATCTCGCGGTCCGAATAGAGGGCATGGACCACGAGGTCCAACAGGCGCCCGACTTCGGCACCGAATTCGTGCCGCTCCACGGTGTCGCTCAAGGGATCGTCTCCGGATGTTGAAAGGGTTTGGCTGTCGGGCGCGATATGCCTCCGCCCCCTGGAGAATTCAATGCCGGTCAAGGTTGGCCGGCCTCGGATCACCCCTCCCGCCGCGCGGCGGCGACCGGCGCCTGACTTTTCTGGGAAACCTTGCGGCGCCTCGAGCGTAGCGTTGGCTCAAGACACCCGCCGGAGGAGCGAGCGCGATGGAACCGATGAAGCCGATGGAACCGATGAAGCCGATGAAGCCGATGGAACCGATGAAGCCCATGGAACCGATGAAGCCGATGAAGGGCTCGGAGCCCTGGTGGCCGAAGGAGCTCGGCCAGCCGTCGCGCAGCGGCGGCCAGAACGACATGCGCTACGCGTTCTTTCCCGACAAGCAGCGGCTCCTCGTGGAGACCGACGGCAAGTTGACCACCTACGACAGCGGCGACCACCGCATCAGCGGCGTCTCGCAGTCGAACGGCCGGGCACCGAGCTTCACCAGCCAGAACGGCGACGTGAACGTGAACGACCTCAAGGTCGTGGATTGAGCAAGGTCGTGGATTGAAGGCGCGTCCGGCGCGGGGCATTCCCGCGCCGTCTCAGGCCACGGCGCGGGAATTCCCCGTGCCGGCGGACGACCAGCGCTCGATCATCCGGGGCACGTCGCGTGCCGGCCCGGGCTTGGCGAAGAAGTAGCCCTGGCCTTCGTCGCAGCCCTCGCAGCGCAGGCGATCGAACTGCTCCTGGGTCTCGATGCCCTCGCCGGTGGTGCGCATCCCGAGGCTGAGGCCGAGGCCGATCACGGCCCGCACGATCAGCCCGGAATCGGTCTTGCTCGTGATGTCGCGCACGAAGGACTGGTCGATCTTGATCTTGTCGAAGGGGAAGCTGCGCAGGTAGCTCAGGCTGGAATAGCCGGTGCCGAAATCGTCCATGGCGATCCGCACCCCGAGGCGGCGCAGGGCGTAGAGGGTCGCCAGCGTCGCGAGGTTGTCCTTCAGGAGCACCGATTCGGTGATCTCCAGTTCCAGGCGGCCCGGCGGCAGGCGGCTCTTGGCCAGGGCCGCGCGGACGGACTCGACGATGATCTCGTCGCGGAACTGCACCGCCGAGACATTCACCGCCACCTTGATGCCGTCCGGCCAGCGCATCGCCTCCGTGCAGGCCGTGGTGAGGCACCAGGCGCCGAGGGGGACGATGAGGCCGATCTCCTCGGCCACCGCGATGAACTCGGCTGGCGGCACGAGGCCGCGCACGGGGTGGCGCCAGCGTACCAGGGCCTCGAAGCCGCCGATGCGCCGGCCGCGGAAATCGTAGATCGGCTGGTAGTGCAGCTCGAACTCCTCGCGCTCCAGCGCCTCGCGCAGGTCGATCTCGAGGGCCCGGCGCGCCCGCAGACTGACGTCCATCTCCACCTCGAAGAAGCGCTTGGTGCCGCGTCCGTCCGCCTTGGCGCGGTAGAGGGCCACGTCGGCGTTCTTGAGGAGCTTGTCACAGGTGGTGCCGTCGCCGGGGGCGAAGCAGATACCGATGCTGACCCCGACGCTGGCGCGGTGTCCGTCGAGGTCGTAGGGCGCGCTGACGACGTCGATGATGCGGCGCGCGAGCACGGCGGCGTCTTGCGGCTTCTCGGCCCCCGCCAGGATGATGGCGAACTCGTCGCCGCCGAGGCGCGCGACGGTGTCGACTTCGCGCACGCAGGCCCGGAGCCGGTCGGCCACCGCGCGCAGGAGGGCATCGCCCACGGGATGGCCGAGGGTGTCGTTGACCTCCTTGAACCGGTCGAGGTCGAGGCACAGCACCGCGAAGGGGCTCCCGCGGCCCAGATGCGCCACCGCCTCCTCGATGCGCTCGCCGAACATCGCCCGGTTCGGCAGGCCGGTCAGGACGTCGTGGCGGGCCATGAAGGCGATGCGGGCATCCGCCTCCCGGCGTTCGGTGACGTCCTCGAAGGTGGCCACGAGGCCGCCGCCGTGCACGGCCTTGTGCGAGACCGCCACCACCCGGCCGTCGCCGAGGTGGAGGAAGTCGGAATCGCTGGGCCGGCCCGGGGCCGTCTCGGCCAGGGCGAGGGCGAAGGCGTCCGGTTCTTCATGCGCGTAGGCGGTGCCGGCGCTGCTGAGGGCCGCCACCTCGCGATAGGGCAGGCCGAGGGGCAATTGCGCGGGGCCGAGGCCGAAGATCTCGCAGTAGCGCCGGTTGACCACGATGAGACGGCCGTCGGCGTCGAAGAGGCACAGACCCTGGGACATGTTGTCGAGGGCGGTGTCGAGGCGCAGGTTGGTCGACTGGAGGGTGGCCTCCTGCTCCTTGAGCAGGGTGATGTCGCTGCAGACCGCGATGAAGCCGCCGCTGCGGGTGGCGTTCCGGCTGATCCGGAGCCAGCGTCCATCGCCGAGGCGCAACTCGCTGCGCTCCTCCCGGGCGTCGAGGAGCGCCCGGGCGAGGCATCCGGCGCCCGCGGCCGAGCGCGCCACGAGACTCGCGATGGCGCTGCCGGCCGGGAGTGTGCCGGCGGCGAACCCGAGATAGTCGTCGGCCTGGCTGTTGGTGAGGGTGATGCGGCCGGCCTCGTCGACGACCACGATGCCCTCGCGGGAGGTCTCCAGGGCGTCCGCGAGCTGGTCCTCGGCCGAGATGCGCTGGGCGACTTCCTGCTCCATCGCCTGGCGGATGTTGTCGCGCATGACGCCCATGGCGACCAGGAGCGTGCCGATCTCGTCGGCGCTCCCCGTCGGCATCGTTCCACTGAGATCGCCGGCCGCGATGCGCGAGGCCGCCCGCGAGGCCTCGGCCAGGGGCCGCATGATGCGGCGCGCGAGGCCGAACGCCACCGTACCGGAGAGAAGCACGGCGATCAGGGTGCCGAAGAGGTTGATCTGGGTCTCGCGCGCCACGATGGCGCGCGCCTGCTGGCGGTAGATGAAGCCGTCGCCGGCGGTGTGGTTGATGAAGAGGTCGAAATTCTCCTCCGCGATCGCCGCGTAGCGGTCGAGATCCGCGTAGGCCTCCTCGGTCCGGCCCTGGTCCGACAGCTTGGAGCGGGCGGCGGTCCAGGCCGATACGGCCTGCTCGGCGGCCCGGGCGGCCTCGGTGGCCCGATCGGACTGGGCGCGCTCGACGGCGATCGCGAGATCTTCCGCCAGGGATTGCTGGAGGCTGACGACCCGCTCCTCGAGGGCCGTTCGCGCCGCCGGATCGCGCATCAGCCAGCGGCGTGCCTCCACGGCGCGCATCCCGGCGAAATCGGTGGCGGCGGCCCGCGCGTAGTTGATGGACATCAGCGAGCGGTCGAAGGTCTGGCTCACGAGTTCGTCCGCCCGCCGGATACTCGACGCAGCCGACAGCCCGAGCGCACCCGTGATCGTGCTCATGACCAGGAAGGCGATCACGATCCGGCCCCGGATCGTACCGAGCATCGCGCCGAGAGTGTCCGGCAGGGTCCGGCGACGCCGGCTGCCGGTCGACATCGGTGCTTCGGGAGGTGTCATCAAATCCGTCCGTCCATCGATAACGGCCAGTATGTCGGACAGACGTTAAGGTGATCTTGAAGTGTCGCACCGCCCCTTGCCGCATTAACGGATGCTTCACGCGCACGTGTCTTCGTGCGGTTGCAGGGTTTCGAGCGTGCCGGTCGCAGTGCGCCTTCGAAACTTGATCGGCGGGTTCCGCGCCTCACCATGCTTCTACGAACGGACCATCGATGCGACGCCTCTCCGTTTGTTGCCTGATCTTCGGCGTGCTGGGTATGGCGGCTGCCGGTGCTGCCCTGGCCGTGGTCGGTGCGCCGATCCTTCACGTGTCCCAGAAGGGGCGGGCATTTCAGCCGAACGCTCTCCTGGTGCCGCGCGGTGCCAGCGTCGAGATCGTCAACGACGACGGCGATCTGCTGCACCACGTCTACGTCGATGCGCCCGATTTCAATTTCGACTCCGGCGACCTGAAGCCCGGAAGCCGGACCAAAGTCACCTTCCCGGTCAGGGGAACCTTCGCGGTGTTGTGCGGCATCCATCCCAAGATGAAGCTCAGCGTCCGCGTCGAGGGGCAGTGAGCGCGCGTCCCGCCGCCTGATTCACTCTCCGTAACCCGGAAGGGCCCCCGCCCGGGATGGTGCGGAGACCCTTCGGTAAACCCGGTGACATCCCGGCCGACCCTTCGCCCCGCGGGGCCTCCCCCCGGCGGGGACACCCGTTAGAGGATGCTGGTGCCCTGGAACACGGCGTGGGCGCCGTAATAGAGCCCGATGAAGGCTGCCAGCGCGGCGCCGTACCCGACCGGCGTCAGCGCCAGGTTGCGCAGGCGGTAGGGAGCCGTGGCGTTGTCGGCGGCGATCGCCACCATCGCCACGATGATCGGGGCGTGGCCGATGGCGTCGATCTTACCGAACTCGAAGATCGCCGAGATGAAGGTCGCCGCCAGGAGGATCGCAGAGACACGGCGGACCAGCGGCGTACAGATCAGCGCGAAGGCGAGGACGAACTCCACCGCACCGGCCGCCTTCATGAAGTACTCGCCGCTGAAGCCGAAGGTCATGCCCGGATGTTCGACGAACAGCGGGTAGGACCATTGCGGGTAGGCCCACTTCTCCACCGAGGCCCACATCAGGGTGACGGCAGCCGTGTAGCGCACCACGTCGAGGGGGCGGATGCCGCCGGGGAGCGAACGGCCGAGGCCCGTGAGGGCGATGTAGGCGGCCACGCCGAGGAAGACCGGATAATCGGCGAGGTGGAAGGCGCCGTAGGCGCGGATCGCGGTGACGAACAGGACCACGATGCCCAGCGCCGAGAGCGGCATCGTCCGGCGCCACAGGAAGCCCACCGCGATGGCGAGCTGGAACCAGGGCAGGGCGGTGTTGGCCGTCTTCAGCTCCGGCGTGAGAATGACGCCGCCCAGGCTCCACAGAGCGACGAAGAAACCGCCGCAGACGGCGCGAAACAGCAATTCGGTGTTTTCGCGAGCCCAGGCCGTGGCACGGTCCAGGGATCGGATCAGCGCTGCCCCCAGCACCGTCCCCTCAAGTAGCCCCCCGACCACGAGGGCAAGCAGCGAGAGGCCGACCAGTTTCTCGAAATCCGCGCACAGGACCTCGCCGAGGCCGCGCGGTGCACCCGCCAGATCGTAGGCGCAGAACCATTTCACGTGTGCCATCGCGGCGTTGGTGCCCGCGAGCGTGAAGAAAGCCGTCGTCATCATGACTGCGGTGCGCGGCAGCCAACGTCTTCCGGGTTGCATGGGGAGGCCTTGCTGAAATCACCGGCGATCGGGGGCTTGCCGGCCCGATGAAAACTACGCGCCTTCGATGCATTGCGGAAGGAAGTTGTTAACGGATCTTACCGAATGGTTAACTTCCGTTCACAGGATCGCGTCCGCCTGCGCCGTCCACGCCGAAGCATAGGATGACGTTCGTTGTTCGCGCGGTTGTGATGTAACGGATTGATGACGATGGCGCGCGAAACCCGCGGGCCGGCCATGGTTCGCTAACCTTCGAAGCGCTACGGGAAGTCCATCCGTCGTCGCACAAGGAGGGGAGCGGTGATCGCAACCCTGAGCCTGTCGAGCCTACTCCTGGGGACCGGCCTCTCGTTCGCGGCGACGCGCAATTCCAGCCGGTCCGAGATCTGCGAGATCTGGTCCGGCCGCCTGCTCATCGCCGGCCTCGGACTCCTGGGTGCCAGCATGCCGCTGTTTCGCTGAGATACGGGGCTCCGGACGGGCGTGGTTCCGGAGGCTCAGTTCAGGCGAGGGCCGCCCGGAACTTCGGCGCCCGGAACTTGGGCGCCCGGAACTTCGGCGCTGAGTGTCCGCAGGAAGGACAGGAGGTCGCGCTTCTCGGTCTCGGTCAGGCCGATCGGCGCGATGGCGGGCGACCGACTCGGCCGCTCGATCCCACCACGGTCGTAGAGGTCGATGACCTCCGCCAGGGTGCCGAGCGAACCATCATGCATGTACGGCCCGCGCTCGGCGACGTCGCGCAGCGTCGGGGTCTTGAAGGCGTAGCGCAGCTGAACCGAGTTCGAGAAGAAAGTGGCCCGGCCGATATCCGCGCCCGTGCCCACGCCGATGTCGTGAAACGACCCGTCCGTGAAGGTCCAGCCGGAATGGCAGGCGGCGCACCGGCCCTTGCCGTTGAAGACCGCGAAACCCGCTTTCGCGCTGGAGTCGATCGCCGTTTCGTCGCCCTCCGCCCAGCGGTCGAAGGGCGCGCGGCCGGAGACGATGCCGCGCTGGAAGGTCGCCAGAGCCATCTGGATCCGCCGCCGGGTGACCGGGGCTCCGTCGGGTCCCGGTGCCGTACCCGCCGCTCCGGAATCCGCCGAGAACGCGTCGGAGAACGCGCGAGCGTAATCGGGAGCCCGGGCCAGCCGCCCGATGGCTTCCGCCTCCGGAAGGTTCATGGCGCTGGGGCTGGTGACCGGCGTGAAGGTCACGTCCTCGAGGTCGCGGAACTTGCCGTCCCACCCCAGGATCGGGGTCTGGGCGACATCCAGAAGTGTCGGCGTGCGAAACTTCATCGTGGCGCCGGTCTCGCCGATGCCGCGCGAGCGCTGGTCGCTCCAGGACCGGGAGGGAACGTGGCAGGAAGCGCAGCTCATCGTGCCCCCGCCCGACAGGATGGGATCGAAGAACAGGCGCCGTCCGAGCTCGGCCTTGGCTGGGCTGTAGGGATTGTCCGCTGGGTAAGGGTCCTCCACGGCGCGCCGGTAGCTCTCGCGCAGGGCGGCGAGGGCGTCCGGGGGCGTGTCGCTTCGGGCCATGCCGGGGCGATCCAGCTCGGGCTGGCCGGCCCGCGGGGCTACGGGGCTCAGGCCCGCCAAGACGGCGAGCAGCGCAGCGCCGGCGAGCGCGCCGCTGATCTGTCTGCGCATCGCGATCTCCTGATCAGCCAGCGCTAGGACAAACCCGTTAACGAACCCTCACGGTGACGCGGGCGGCGCAGATGCCGCACCCGGCGGTTTGGAACGTTTGGCGCGAACGTTGCTTAGGCCGGCCCAGCCAGGGATGGCTGCGAAACCCGTCAGGTACCCTGGGGTCTCAGGCAACCCGGGATATCGCATCGCTTCAGGACGAGAGGCTCGGAATGACGAAATACAAACTCGAGTATATTTGGCTCGACGGCTACACTCCGGTGCCGAACCTTCGCGGTAAGACCCAGATCAAGGAATTCGACGCCTTCCCGACCCTCGAGCAGCTTCCGCTCTGGGGCTTCGACGGCTCGTCGACGATGCAGGCCGAAGGCGGCAGCTCCGACTGCATGCTCAAGCCCGTGCGTCACTTCCCCGATTCCACCCGCAAGAACGGCGTTCTGGTGATGTGCGAAGTGATGATGCCGGACGGCGTCACCCCGCACGCTTCCAACAAGCGCGCCACCATCCTCGACGATGACGGCGCCTGGTTCGGTTTCGAGCAGGAATACTTCTTCTACAAGGATGGCCGCCCGCTCGGCTTCCCGACCGCCGGCTACCCCGCTCCGCAGGGCCCGTACTATTGCGGCGTCGGCTACAAGGAAGTCGGCAGCATCGCCCGCAAGATCGTCGAGGAGCACCTCGACCTCTGCCTCGACGCCGGCATCAACCACGAGGGCATCAACGCCGAGGTGGCCAAGGGCCAGTGGGAATTCCAGATCTTCGGCAAGGGCTCCAAGAAGGCCGCCGACGAGATGTGGGTCGCCCGCTACCTGCTGCAGCGCCTCTGCGAGAGCTACGAGATCGACGTCGAGTACCACTGCAAGCCGCTGGGTGCCACCGACTGGAACGGCTCGGGCATGCACGCCAACTTCTCGACCGAGCACATGCGCACGATCGGCGGCAAGGGCTACTTCGAGGCGCTGATGGCGGCCTTCAAGGAAAATCTCGACGACCACATCGCGGTCTACGGTCCGGACAACCACATGCGCCTGACCGGTAAGCACGAGACCGCGGCGATCGACCAGTTCAGCTATGGCGTGGCCGATCGCGGCGCCTCGATCCGCGTGCCGCACAGCTTCGTCAACAACGAATACAAGGGCTACCTGGAAGACCGCCGTCCCAACAGCCAGGGGGACCCCTACCAGATCGCCTCGCAGATCCTGAAGACCATCGCGTCGGTTCCGACCGCCGATGAGGCGCAGGCAGCAGCCTAAATTCTAGGCACTGCCGCAGGCATTCTGCCTGCTTCGACATCAAGGCCTGCCGCGCCAACCCGCGGCAGGCCTTTCTTTATGCCAATTCCTTGGGCGCGGTGATCACGCGGATGGGGTCTGAGACTCGGCGTCGAATTCCAGGGCAAAGCGCGCGCCCGGGCGGCTCATGCAGCGATCGACCCAGGCATCGAGGACCGGGTCGCCGGGCTTGCCAAACCAGGCATAGGGCGAGTGGAGCAGCAGGTCCGCCGCCGTGAATTGCGCACCGAACAGGAAGGGGCCTTCCGCCAGGGCTTCGCGCAGGCGCTGCCGCATCGCCGCGCCGTCCCGGAAGGTCGCCGCGAGGGCGGGGTGCGAAAGGCCGACGGCTTCGAGCACCATCACCGGTTCGACCACGCCCGCGTACCAGGCGAACCAGCCGAAATAGGCACCCCGCTGCGGGTGCCCGGCCGGGATGTTCAGGCCGGCTTCCGGGAACAGGTCGGCGAGGTGGAGCATGATCGCGCTGCTCTCCCGGACCGCCACGCCGTCATGGACGAGGAACGGCACCTTGCCCTCGGGATGCGGGTTGCGGGGGTCCCGCTGGCCGGAGCCGTCCTGGCGCGGGATGGCGACCCGCTCGATCGCCACCGTATCCAGCGCGTTCAGTTCGTGGAGCAGGGCGACGACGCGGGTCGAGCGGCTCCGGGGGGAATGATAAAGGGTCAGCATAGGGGACGGCTCCGGTTGGCGGTTTCGACGCCCCCGTTTATACGGGAGCCCAACTGCCAGTTTGCGTCAGTTGCGCGATGCCCCGTACGGACCGCCTGTTTCGCCTCCTCCAGGCCCTGCGCATGCTGCCGGCGCCGGTGACGGCCGCGCGGCTCGCCGAGGAGACCGGCGTCTCGATCCGCTCGCTCTACCGCGACATCGACAGCCTGCGAGCGGCCGGAGCCTGCATCGAGGGCGAGCGCGGTTACGGCTACCGCCTGATCGAGGACGGGGCGCTACCGCCGCAGATCTTCGACCGGATCGAGATCGAGGCCCTGGTGCTCGGCCTCGCCGAAGTGCGGCACATGGGAGACCCGGCCCTGGCCCGAGCGGCCGACGCGGTGCTCGCCAAGGTGGCGGCGACGCTGCCGGACGCGAGCCAGCAGCATCTGCTCCACGCCGTGTCCCGGGTCCGCCGCTCCGAGATGCGCTTCGCGCCTTCCGTCGGGATGGCGGCGATCCGGGAGGGGTGCTGGCGCGAGGAGGCGGTGACGATTCGCTACGCCGACAAGGACGAGCGCATCACCGAGCGCACGATCTGGCCGCTGGCGATCGTCTATCTCGACCGCAAGCTCGTGGTCCTGGCCTGGTGCTGCCTGCGCGCGGGGTACCGGATGTTCCGCGCCGACCGGATCGCGGCCGCCGAGGCCGCCGGCGCGAGTTTCCGGCCGAAGCGCGTCACGCTGCTGCGCACCTATCTCGACGCGCTGGCGCAGGAGGGCTCCGCCGGGGCAGGGGCATGACGCGCCCGGGCCGGCGTCACGCTCCGAAGATCGACCAGCCGAGGCGCTTCGTCAGCATCTCCAGGGCGATGCGGCCGAGATGCGAATTGCCGGAGGCATCGAGCCCCGGCGACCACACGGCGATCGAGGCCCGCCCCGGCGCGATGGCCAGGATGCCGCCGCCGACGCCGCTCTTGCCCGGCAGGCCGACGCGGTAGGCGAACTCCCCCGAGCCGTCGTAGTGGCCGCAGGTCAGCATGACGGCGTTGATGCGCCGCGCCCGCTCGGGCGAGACCACCGAGTGACCGGTGGCCGGATTGCGCCCGGAATGAGCCAGGAAGCGCCCCGCCTGGGCGAGTTGCCGGCACGACATGCTGATGGCGCAGTGGTGGAAGTACACGCCGAGAGTGAAATCCACCGGATTGTCGAGGACGCCGAAGGATTTCATGTAGTTGGCCAGGGCTACGTTGCGGAAGCCCGTGCGCAGCTCGGAGGCCGCCACCGCCTCGTCGATGGTGATCGTCGGGTCCTGCGCCAGGAACTGCATGAAGCGCAGGATCTCGCCGAGCGCCTCCCGCGGCTGGTGGCCCGAGAGGATCAGGTCGGTGACCGCGATAGCGCCCGCGTTGATGAACGGGTTGCGCGGGATGCCGCGCTCGCGTTCCAACTGGACGATGGAGTTGAACGGGCTGCCCGAGGGCTCGCGCCCGACCCGGCGCCAGAGCCGGTCGCCCGCCATGCCCAGCGCCAGGGTCAGGGTGAAGACCTTCGAGATGCTCTGGATCGAGAAGGGCGTGTCGCTGTCGCCGCCGGCCGCCACGTGCCCGTCCGCATCGATCACCACGAGGCCGAAACCCTTCGCGTCGACGCGGGCGAGTTCGGGAATGTAGGTCGCCACCTCGCCCCGATCCGTCCGATCCTGCATTTCGTCCGCGATGTCCCGGACGGCGCGGTCGAGTTCGGACGAATCTGTCTGCATCGGATTGTTTCTGAACGGAGGGATCGGAACGGCCCGATCCCGGGCCGCAAGCGGCGGGCCACGCGGGCCTCGGCGGCTGGCTCCATGATGGATAAGCGGGGGTGCGGCGGGACCGGCCCCTGCGCGATGGCCCCGATTCGGCCCCTTATTGTTCAGCTTGGAGACAGGATTTCGGAACTATAGACGGGCGTGGATCGCACTTGATCGATGTCATGCGTTTGTATCTAATCGTTTCTAGAATGTGTGGAGCGATTTCGGCCTGCATTCGCAGGCTTAAGATCAGATGAATACATTTTTCAGAACGCGTTAAATCGTGCGTCGCTAGCACCGCCGTCGAAATGACGGCGCGCCTTCGCACCCCGATCGCGGCCGTCGAGCGATGAGCAGCGATGAGCATTGAAACGAGCGATCCGAACCTCAGCGTGGAATCCATTGGGCCCGTCGCAGCGGCATCCGCCGTTCCCGCGCAGGCCCCCCCGGCGGGGTCCGAACCGGTCGGCATGCCCCTCGAGGCGCGCCGCCGCATCGGGCGCAACCTGCGCCTCCTCTACGCCGAGGTGCTGAACCAGCCGCTTCCCGACCGCTTCGACGCCCTTCTCACCGAACTGGCCGCCCGTGGCGAGACGCGAGGATCCTCATGATGACCGCGACGCAAGCCCCGGTCGGCACACCGCGCGGCGCCGACGACGAGATGCGCGAGCTTCTGCTCGGCGCGATCCCGGCCCTGCGCGCCTTCGCGTTCTCGCTGACCTACGATCTCGACCGCAGCGACGACCTCGTCCAGGACACGCTCGTGCGCGCCTGGACCAAGGCCGACAGCTTCACGCGGGGTACCAACCTCACGGCTTGGCTGTTCACGATCCTGCGCAACCTGTTCTATTCCGAGCAGCGCAAGCGCAAGCGCGAGGTCGAGGATGCGGACGGCGCCCTGGCCGGGCGCCTCACCAGCCTGCCCGAGCAGGAGATCCGCGTGGAGATGCGCGAGTTCCAGGAAGCCCTCGACGGTCTGCCGCTGAGCCAGCGCGAGGCGCTGGTCCTCGTGGGCGCGCAGAACTTCACCTACGAGGAAGCGGCCGAGATCTGCGGCGTCGCCGTCGGCACCATGAAGAGCCGGGTCAGTCGGGCCCGCGTCCGCCTCATCGAGACCCTGGGCATGAACGGCACCGACGATATCGGCGCCGATGCCGTCACGCGGGCGGCCCTTGAAGCGCAGGCCTGACGCTCCGGCCGGGGCCTCAGGCCAGGGAGGCTCGCACCGCGCGGGCCACCACCGCCCGCGCCGCCTCGCTGCGGTCACCGAGGAGGCGCCGGCCGGAGGCGATCACCTGCAGGGCTTCGCGGCTGCTGCCCTCGCGCAGGGCCACCGCTTCGAGGTCTCGCAGGTACGTGATGACATCCGCGCGGGCCTGCGTATTCCGGTTCAGAACCGGCTCCACCCGGGCGGTGACGTCATGCGTCACCGAGGCCCAGAACGCGGCCGATCCGGCAGAATTCTCGTGCATCGTCGATGCTCCTGACATGTCCGGGCATTGATCGTCGAGGATCCGGAACGTGGGGGGACGCTCGCGCTCCGGACCCTCGACCCCATAGCGGCGTCCGCTCCGGGGATTCAATAACCTTCGTCAAAAGCCGAGCGGAGCGGCGTCCGGTTGCTGGCGGACTAGGGGCGTCCTGCGCGGCGACGACCACGCCTCGCCTGCGGCCGCGCGAACGGACGGTGCATTGCGCTGATCCGAGGCGTTGCTTTTTGGGTCGCGGCCCGCGCACCCTGGCGCGGCCCGGTCGCTCTTCCGCGGCGGATGCAAGACGCCCTGACGACAGCCCCCCCGACGAGAGGCCCATGGCCCGCAAGCGCGCGCGACCGACGAACGAGATCCTGCTGGAGGCGGCCATGCGCCTCGGCCTGCCGCCCCGGAGCGTGGAGGCGGAGGCCCTGCGGCTCCATCTCGGCCTGCCAGAGTTCGGCGGCCTCGTCGAGGATGCGGTGGTGGCCAAGGCCCTGCGCGAGTTGAAGGCGCGGCGCGCCTTCGCGGAGGGTGGGATCGCGGCCCTCAAGAAGACGGTGCCGACCTTGCGCGGCGCGGCGATGCGGGATGGCAGCATCGCCTGGTCCATCCGCACCCTGATCCCTGTCCTCGACGGCGGGCGCCTCGATCTGCGGATCGACGCCGCGCCCGAGACGGGCATCGCCGGCATCCTGGCCGGCATGGCCCATCGCAACGATCCGACCTGGCGCCTCGACGAATTGCGCGCCGCCGTCGCCGAGACCTCGGTGCGGACCGCCAAATCCCTGCGCCGGGCGGTGGAGCGCCTGCGCGATCAGGTGGCCGAGGACCTGCGCGAGGTCGGCGCCGACGCCGTGACCTATATCGACCATCTGGACCGCTCCCTGCGCTCGCGGGCCTTCCTGCTCTCGCCCAACCTCAACCAATCCCTCACCGACACCCTGAAGGGCGTGCGTGCCCGCGCCCGCAACGTCGCCCGCGAGGATTCGCGCCTGCGCCGCCTGCGCGATCAGGTCGGCTTCGGGGCCTATATCGAGAAATTCTCGGTGGCCCGGCGCCTCGGCCGGCGCATCGTCTTCCACATGGGTCCGACGAATTCCGGCAAGACCTATGCGGCCCTGGAGATGCTGCGCGCCGCCCCCACCGGCACCTACCTCGCGCCCCTGCGCCTCCTGGCGCTCGAAAATTACGAGGCCCTGGCCGAGCGCGGCCTGCGCGCCGGCATGGTGACGGGCGAGGAGACGCTGGGCGACATCGATCCGACGCACACCGCCCGCACCATCGAGACCGCCGATCTCATCCGGCCCGTCGACGTCGCGGTGATCGACGAGATCCAGATGATCGCCGATCCCGACCGGGGCTGGGCCTGGACCAACGCCCTGTTCGGCATCCCCGCTCGCCTCGTGGTGGTCTGCGGCTCGGACGATGCGCTGGCCGCCGTGCGCCGCGCGGCAGAGGCCGCCAACGAATCCCTCGAGGTCGTCACCTTCGTGCGCAAGACGCCGCTGGTGCTTCAGGAAACGCCCGTGCCGCTGGAGAAGGTGACGCCGGGCGACGCGGTCGTGGCGTTCTCGCGCCGGGCCGTCCACGAAAACCGCGAGATCCTGGTGGCGGCCGGGCACCGGGTGGCGACGATCTACGGGGCGCTCTCGCCCGAGGTGCGGCGCGCCGAGGCGGCGCGCTTCCGGGCGGGCGAGGCCGACGTGCTCGTCACCACCGACGCCATCGGCATGGGCCTCAACCTTGGCCCCCTGAAACGGATCGTGTTCTCTGCGGTACGCAAGTGGGACGGGGTCGGCGAGCGGGCGCTGACCAATTCCGAAATCCGCCAGATCGCCGGCCGCGCCGGCCGCTTCGGACACCAGGACGAGGGCTACGTCGCCGCCGTCGACGAGACCGGGCTGGAGCCGATCCGGGCCGCGCTGGCCGGCGCCCCCACGGCTCCGGCCGCCGACACGCGCTTCTTCGTGCGGCCCGACCTCATCGCGATCAATTCCGTAGCCGAGGAGATGCGGACCGACAGCCTGCGAGAGGTGCTGGCGCATTTCGCGCGCGCCACCTTCTATGCGGGCTCGCCGTTCCAGCCCTCGGCGCTCGAAGAAATTCTGGAGATCGCCCGGGTGGTCGACAAGGCGCGACTTCCGATCGCGGAAAAATTCGCGTTCTCGGTCTGCCCGGTGAATCGGCGCGACCCGGTCTCGCTCGGACTGCTGGAGCGCTGGACCCAGGCTCGCGCGCAGGGCGCCACGGTGCCGGCCCTGCGGACCAACCTCACCGGGGAACTCGACTACCAGGAGCGGACGGTGAAGCTCGCCAGCGCCTATCTCTGGCTGTCACGGCGGTTTCCCGAGACCTTCGACGATGCCGAGGCGATGCGGGAGATGCGCGCACGGGCCAACGGCGCCATCGAGCGCCACCTTCAGGAGACGGCGACCCGCAAGGTCGAGCGCCGCTCACGTCGGGCAAAGGCGGCCGGCTGAGCCGTCCGGAAGAGGACCGGCCGGCCAAGGGGAGGGACGTTCCCTCCCCGGCGCCGATCCGAGGGTTCGTGCAGGCGGGTTCCGCTCAGGCCGACTTGAGGTGCGCGGCGAGATGCTTGTTCATCTCGAACATCGTGCACTTGTCCTTGCCGAAGACCTTCTTCAGCTTGTCGTCGGCCAGGATCTCGCGCTTGTTCTCGGGATTCTGGAGATTGTGCTTCTTGATGTATTCCCAGACCTTGCTGACGACCTCGCCGCGCGGCAGGGCGGCGGTGCCGACGACGGCGGCCAGCTCGGCGGAGGGCTTGAGCGGCTGCTGCAGGGCGTTCGGCTTGGCACCGTCACCCTTCGGTGCGGCGACCTTCTTGCCCTTGGCGGCCGGGGCCGGATTCTCGGCATCCTTCGGCGCAGCCTTGGGGGCCGCCTTTTCCGCAGTCTTGGTGGTGCTCTTCGCCATTGGATCTTCCTCCGGATGTCGGCGGTGAGTGCCGGTACGCCCACGGCCGGTGGCCTCGCAGCGCATAGCTGCAACAACTAAGCGGTGCTGCGAGCGTTCCAAGGGGATTCCGCCCTTGGGCGCCCCGTCATCCACAGGCGCGACGGCCTCGAGCGGGTCTCATCCGCCTTCGTGGCGAGACGAGGCCGGCTCGACTTGCATGAAATCTTGCGCGTCCGTGACCTGTACTTGGTCCGGCGGCGGCTCCCGGTGCCGGACCGGACCGGACCGTGAGGGGCGAGGAAAACGATTTTGTAGCAATGGTTTAACCCGCTTTCGGCAGGGTCCTGCGGGGTTCCTGCCGGAGGGGGCGGCATCGCTCCACGCCTGCCGGCGGCGCCCCGCCGCACGCGCTTTTCCCACCGCTCGGGCCGGCGCTCGCCCCACGCTTCCGCAGTGACAAGAATTTGTGTGCCCGGGCCAAGAATTGACCGCTCACAAATGCAAGATCTCGCAAGGCCGCTTGGCGCGACTGCCGGCCGGGACGCGCGGCGCCCGATTCCGGGACGCGCGGAGCAGGGCCCCGACACCGATCCTTAAGGGCGTCGGGCTACGCGGCAACCATGATCCTCATCGCATTCTCACTCTCCCTGTGCGCGGCCGCCGTGCTCATCGTCGGGCTCGGTGCCATGGTGTCGGTCGAGACCCCGGTAAACCCCGTCGCGCGCGGAAACGCAGGCTTGGTCTGAGCGCCCGAACCGCACTGCCCGGCGTCCCGCAGACGGGGCGCCGGGGGCCGAACCGACGACGCGCCTCGGACGTTGCGCCCGGGTTCCTCCAGGTCACGATCGCGCCCGCATGCTCGAATCCACCGTTCCGAACTCCCTCGACAGCACGGCCCACATCATCCAGATCGCGCTGACGCCGATCTTCCTGCTGTCCGGCATCGCGACCCTGCTCAACGTCTTCGGGACGCGACTCGCGCGGGTGGCCGATCAGGCCGAGCGCATTTCGCAGGCGATCGCGGGCGCATCCGGTCCCGAGCAGCACCGCCTGGCGCACCGCATGAACGCCCTGCGCCGGCGCTCCCTGGCCCTCGACGCCGCCGTGATCCTCGGGGCGCTCGGCGGGGTCGCCACCTGCGGCGCCGCCCTTACGCTGTTCGTGGGGGCGCTGCGGGACGCCACGGTGGCCAACATCCTGTTCCTGCTGTTCGGCCTCGCCATCCTCTGCACCCTGAGCGCCCTGATGGTCTTCGGCTTCGAGATGCTCCTGTCGAGCCGGGGCATCCGCGAGCGGGTCGCGGTGCGCCAGTCCGAGGTGGCCGAGGAGACAGGCGCGCCGGTGGACACCCGGCGCTGAACCCGCCCTCCCGTCGCGACGATCCCTTGGAACCGCACCGGATATCGGGGCTTGTCCGGTCACGCGTCCACCCGTCCCGAATGCACCCCATCCCGAGCCGCGAACCCGCAGGAGGAATGCCATGCCGACGGATCTCCCGAACGAGCGCAGCATCCGGCCCGCCGGATCGATGGAACTCGACCCCTCCGCCGAGGGGGTGGCCATCGACGAGACCCCGCGCCTCATCGCCTCGAACAAGGTCGAGGGCACCTCGGCCTACAGCCGTGAAGGCGAGCACATCGGTACGGTCTACAACTTCATGGTCGACAAGGTCTCGGGGCAGGTCGCCTACGCGGTGATCTCGTTCGGCGGCTTCCTCGGCCTCGGCGAGAGCTACCACCCGGTGCCCTGGCGCGCCCTGACCTACAGCGTCGAACTCGGCGGCTACATCGTCGAGATCGACCAGGACACCCTGGCGGGCGCGCCGACTCACGGGCCCGGCGAGGATCCATTCTCCGATCCCACCTTCGGCACCCGCGTCGACGGCCATTACGGCGGCCGCAAAGTGCCCACGGCTTAAGGATCGGTTCCCACGGCCTAAAGGGTCAGCGCTCCGGCGCGGCCGTGATCCGCTCGAAGTCGAGGAGCGCGGTCTCGATCACGATCTGGGTGCGGCTGATCACGTCGAGCTTGCGCAGGATCTCCGAGACGTGCGCCTTCACGGTCGAATCCCCGACCTGGAGTTCGTGCGCGATCTGCTTGTTGAGCTTGCCCTGGCGGATCATCGCCAGCACTCGCAATTGCTGAGGCGTCAGGCTCGCGACCCGCTCGGCGAGGGGCGCCTTGCGGGCGGATGACGCGCCGAGCGGCGCATTCGGCAGGTTCGCCGGCACCGAGAGGCCCCCCGCCAGCACGTCCGCGATGGCCCGCGTGAGGGTCGATTTGTCGACGGCCTTCGGCACGAACCCCGCCGCGCCGTGCTCCAGGGCCTCCCGGATGATGCGCGGATCCTCGAGGCCGGAGACGACGAGGATGGGAACCCGCGGCACCTGCGCGCGAATCGCCATCAGCCCCTCGAAGCCGGCGACACCCTGCATCGAGAGGTCGAGCAGGATGATCTCGATGGCGGGCTGGGCCGCGAGCACCGCGCAGGCGCTGGCGATGCCGTCGGCCTCGTGCAGGGTCGCGTCGGGGTAGGCGAGACCCACCGCGCTGGCGAGCGCATCGCGAAACAGCGGGTGATCGTCGACGATGAGGAGATGCATGCCCGTTCCGCCCGGTGGGTGCGCCCCTGTTCCGGGACTTTTCGGTGCCGCATTGCGCGGGACCCGGCCGCCCGACATACTCGTGTCATCGCGGAGAACCGGGCGTCAAGCCCGGCACCCGTCGATGGGCGGGAGACGGTACCGTGGCAGAGGGGACGCGGGTGCGCACGCATCTGTGTGGCATCACGACGGCCTGGACCGAGGCCGAGGAGGCCGACGCGGCGATCGCGGAGATCGGCGCGGCCATCGGTGAGCGCAGCGTCGCGCAGATCGTGGCGTTCTTCTCGGCCGATTACGACGTCGAGACCCTGAACCGGGCCCTCACCGCGCGCTTTCCGGGAGCGGGCATCGCCGGTTGCACCATGTCGGGCGGCATCTCGCCGGCGGGTGGGCTCGATCGCGGCCTCGTGGTGATCGCCTTCCCGCGGGAGAATTTCCGCATCGTCTCGACGCTGCTCGACGCCATCGACCATCTCGACGTGGAGCGCACGGCCTCCAGCGTCCGGGCCCTGCGCCGGAGCCTCGAGGCCGAGGACGGCGCGGGCTTGGCCCCGGGCACCGGACGCCGTTTCGCCCTCTCGCTGATCGACGGCCTCACCAACGCGGAGGAGACGGTGGTCTCGGCCATCGCCTGGGCGCTCGACGGCATTCCCCTCGTGGGGGGCTCGGCGGGGGACGACCTCACCTTCCGCCAGACCGTGCTGCTCCATGACGGCCGCATCCACCAGCGGGCCGCCGTGCTGCTGCTGGTCGAGACGGATTTCCCGATCCAGATCTTCAAGAGCGACAATTTCGAGCCCACCGACACGAAGTTCGTGGTCACCGCCTCCGATGACGAGCAGCGCATCGTGCACGAGCTCAACGCCGAGCCGGCGGCGCGGGAATACGCCATGGCGGTGGGGCTCGACCCCGAGCGCCTTTCGCCCATGAGCTTTGCCGCCTATCCCCTCGCGGTGAAGGTGGGCGGCGAGTACTTCTGCCGGTCGATCCGGCGCATGAACCCGGACGGTTCGCTGAGCTTCTTCTGCGCCATCGACGAGGGCGTCGTCCTCACCCTGGCGCGTCCGCGCGACATCGTGGCGGCGACGGGGGCCGAGCTCGCCCGCCTCGACGCGGATCTCGGCGGCATCGACCTCGTCATCGGCTTCGAATGCGTGCTGCGCCGCCTCGACGCCGAGAGCCGCCAAGTGCGCCACGGAATCTTCGACCTCTATCGGCGCTACGACATCGTCGGCTTCGACACCTACGGCGAGCAGTACCGGTCGATGCACCTGAACCAGACCTTTACCGGTATCGCCATCGGACGGGGCGAGCCCGGCCGGGACTCCGGCGCGCGGTGATGCTGCGTCCACCCGATTCCGCGAGCCCCCCGCTGGACGCGGACGAGGCCCGGCGGCGCATCGCCAAGCTGGAGCGGATCAACGCCGCCCTGATGGCCCATGTCGAGCGCAGCATGGACCAGCAGGGCGGGGCCTACTCGCTGTTTCAGACCGCCACCATGCTGGAGGGCCGCGTCCGCACGCGCACCGAGGAACTGACCGGGCTGATGCACCGCCTGGAGCGCTCCAACGCGGCCCTGGTGGCGGCCAAGGAGGAGGCCGAGAACGCCAACCGTTCGAAGACCCGGTTCCTGGCGGCGGCGAGCCACGACCTTCTCCAGCCTCTCAATGCCGCGCGGCTCTCGGCCTCCGCGCTCGCCGACCTCGCCCTGGGCACCGAGGCGCTGGCGATCTCGGGCCAGATCGAGCGCGGGCTCCAGATCATCGAGGACCTGATCAAGACCCTCCTCGACATCTCGAAGCTCGATGCGGGCGTGGTGCGCCCGGCGATCAAGCCGGTGGCGCTCACCGACCTGCTGGCCGGCATCATTGCCAGCTTCCGGCCCTTCGCCGAACGCAAGGGCCTGCGCCTGGCCGTACGCGGTCCCGACCTCGTGGTGGCGAGCGACCCCCTGCTGCTCCAGCGCATCGTGCAGAACCTCGTCTCGAACGCGATCCGCTACACCCGGCGGGGCGGCGTGCTGGTGGCGGTCCGCCGCCGGGGGCAGGCATCCGGGGAGTCCTGCCGCATCGAGGTGTTCGACACCGGCTGCGGCATCGCGCAGGCCGAGCAGGACCTCGTGTTCGAGGAGTTCTTCCGGGGCGGCGCGGAGGGGGAGGGGGGTGAGCCCGGCCTCGGCCTCGGCCTCTCCATCGTGCGCCGGATGGCGCTGGCCCTCGACCATCCCCTCGAACTCGCCTCGCGGGTCGGGCACGGCACCCGCATGGCCCTGACCCTGCCGGTGAGCCGTACGGCCCCGGAGCGCGCGGTGGCGATGTCGCCGGTGGCGACCCGGCTCACGGGGGCGCGCGTCCTCGTGGTCGAGAACGACCCGCCCACCGCCGACGCGCTGGAGCGCCTCCTGCGGGCCTGGGACGCCGAGGTCTGCGTCCACCGGGACCTCGCCGGGGTCGAGGCGGCATTGGCCGCCGGCATGACGCTGCCGGATCTGCTGGTGCTCGATTACCACCTCGACAACGGCGCCTGCGGCCTCGGCGTGGCGACGCATCTCGAAGCGCGGACGGGCCTGCGCCGGCCCGTCATCGTCACGACTGCCAACCATTCGCCCGAGATCGAGGCGGAGGTCGCCGCCCTGGGGGCGCAACTCGTTCACAAGCCGGTGCGCCCGGCGCAGCTGCGGGCGCTCCTCACCTACCTGCTGGCCTGACGATGACGCGATGCACAGGAGAGCTTGCCCAAGATTATTTTGAATAATCTTGGCGGGTACGAAGGCATTGGCCCGTCCCCGTGCCCGCCCGCGAAGGCGCCGTGAAATCTTTTTCAGGCGGGCCTCCAGTTCAGTTTGAGGCATGATTGAAAAATTTGCATTGCACCAAGATAAAATTGCATTGCAACGACACTTGTCGTGCCCTTGCGAAGCTTCGCGCGGGACTTTACGCTTCCGCCCGAGAACAAGACTTCCCCATGCGCGCCTTCCGGCAGGTCGAGACCTGTCGTGCTTCGCCGACGCGGGGATGCGGAGGACGACCCGTTCATGAAGAAAAACAAGGTCATCACGGCCGGCGAGGCGATCGCGCTGATCCGGCACAACGACGTGGTCACCACGACGGGCTTCGTCCAGAGCTGCATTCCCGAAGCCCTGCACGCCGCCCTGGAGACGCGCTTCGTCGAGACCGGCGCCCCCCGTGACCTCACCCTGATCATGACGGCCGGGGCGGGCGACAGCAAAGGCCTCGGCACCGGACGGCTGCACCACGAGGGCCTGCTGAAGCGCGTCATCGCCGCCAATTTCGGCCGCATGCCCAAGGTCGCCAAGGCCGCGCAGGAGAACAAGATCCTGGGCTACAACCTGCCCCAGGGCGTGATCTCGCAGCTCTACCGGGCCTGCGCGGCCGGCCAGCCGGGCCTGTTCTCGAAGGTGGGCCTGCACACCTACGTCGATCCGCGCCACGGGGGCGCCCGCGTCAACACCGCGACGGAGGCCGAGATCGTCAAGCTCGTCGAGGTCGATGGCGAGGAATGGCTGTTCTACACCGCCACCAAGATCGACGTCGCCTTCATCCGAGGCACCTCGGCCGACCCGTCGGGCAACATCTCCTTCGAGAAGGAGGCCCTGACCCTGGACTGCCTCGCCCAGGCCATGGCCGCCCGCAACAACGGCGGCATCGTCATCGCGCAGGTGGAGCGCATCGTCGATGACGGCTTCCTGCTGCCGAAGGACGTGCGCGTGCCCGGCATCCTGGTGGATTGCGTGGTGCTGGCCGAGCCCGAGATGCACCGCATGAACTACGGCGTGCAGCACGACGCGGCGCTGGCCGGCCAGATCCGCGTCCCCGTCAGCGGCATGAAGAAGATGCCCCTCGACGCCCGCAAGGTCATCGCCCGGCGCGCCGCCTTCGAACTCCCGCCGAACGGTGTCGTCAACCTCGGCGTCGGCGCGCCCGAGGGCATCTCGGCGGTGGCCAACGAGGAGAAGGTCACGCCCTACATCACGCTGACCACCGAGGCCGGCGCGGTGGGCGGCGTGCTCGCCTCCGGCTCGAGCTTCGGCGCGGCCACGAACGCCGACTGCGTCATCGACCAGAACCAGATGTTCGACTTCTACGACGGCGGCGGCCTCGACATGACCTGCCTCGGGCTCGCCGAGTGCGACCAGCACGGCAACGTCAACACGAGCATGTTCGGCGGCCGCCTCAACGGCTGCGGCGGCTTCATCAACATCAGCCAGAACGCCCGCTCGGTGGTCTTCGCCGGCACCTTCACGGTGGGCGGCCTGGAGACCGTGATCGAGGACGGCAAGCTCCGCATCGTCACGGAAGGCCGCTCGCAGAAGTTCCTGCCGCAGGTGGAGCAGATCACCTTCAGCGGCCACTACGCGCAGATGCGGTCGCAGCCGGTGATCTACGTCACCGAGCGCTGCGTCTTCCAGCTCACCGACGAGGGCCTGGAACTCATCGAGGTGGCACCCGGCATCGACATCGAGCGGGACATCCTGCCCCATATGGGCTTCCGGCCGATCATCAAGCAGCCGATGCTAATGGATGCCCGCCTGTTCCGCGAGGAGCCGATGGAACTCCTCGCCGACCTCCTCAACCTCAACCTGGCCGAGCGGGTGAGCTACGATTCCGAGCGCAACATCCTGTTCGTGAACCTGGAGGGCTGGCACGCTCGGGCCAAGAGCGACCTCGACGACCTGCGGCTGGTTCTCGTGGGGGCCTGCAAGAAGGCCGGTCAGCGGGTCAACACCGTCGTCAATCACGACGGGTTCCGCATCAACGAGAACCTGTACGACGACTACGCGCACATGATCCAATACCTGCAGGCGAACTACTACCTCACCACCACCCGCTACGCGACCAGCGCCTTCCTGCGCCTCAAGATGGAGGAGGCACTGACCCGGCGCGGCGTCGCGCCCCACGTCTTCGAGCGCAAGGAGGATGCCCACGCCTTCTTGGACGGCGCCGGCAAGATCCGGCGCGCCTCCACGGCGATCGCCTCGGCGGCGTGAACGCGGAGGCACCGGCGATGCGGTTCGCGGGGCCGGTTCGAGGAAGCCCCGACAGGCGGCGATCAGTCCGGCGAGCGCCGCCGCGACGGTGATGTCGACGGCCAGGTGGCCGTCGATCCGCGTCTCGAAGGATCGGCTCGCCGGGAGCAGGCCGTCGTGCATCGGCATGCCGATGCACGACCACCGGCGTGGCACCAAGGGCAGCCGTTCCGCATCACCGCGCGACCCTCGCGGCGGCTCCGGTCAACGCGCTCGATGCCCCAGGCTCGACGCCCCATGAAAGCTGTCTCATGAAAGCTGTCTCATGAAAGCTGTCTCATGAAATCTGCCCGATGATCGTCCGTTCGCGCCCGAGCCTGTTCGACATCCTGTTCACCCTGCGCGGATCGATCCTGCCCCAGGTCGCCCTCAAGGTCCTGGGGATCACCCTCGTGGCCGTGGTCGTGGTGGCGGCCGAGCGGCGCTGGCCCGAGGCGTTTCCGATCACGGCCGGGGTCGGTCCCTTCACGCTGATCGGCCTCGCCCTGTCGATCTTCCTGAGCTTTCGCAACAACGCCTGCTACGACCGCTGGTGGGAGGGCCGTCGCGCCTGGGGCAGCCTCGTGGTGGAGGCGCGCGGCCTCGCCCGGCTCCTCAACGCTCTGCTGCCTGGCGAGACCGAGGAGGTCCTGCGCGGGCGCTGCCTCCGGCGTCTCTCGGCCTTCGCGCATGCCCTGCACGCGCAGCTGCGCGGGGGCGCGCCGAATGCGGCCGCCGGCCCCTGGCTTCCGGCCCGGGAAGCCGATGCGCTGGCCCGCCACCCGAGCGCTGCGGACGCCGTGCTGGCCGGGCTCACCGGCGATCTCGCGGACGCCTATCGCCGGGGCGCCCTCACCGATGTTCTCCTCGCCGCCCTGGAGCACAAGATCGCCGCCCTGGCGCAGGTCCAGGTGGTTTGCGAGCGCATCCAGAACACGCCGCTGCCCTTCGCCTACACCCTGCTCCTCTACCGCACGGCCTGGGTCTACTGCCTGCTGCTGCCCTTCGGACTGGCCGCCTCCCTCGGCTGGGCGACACCGGTGGCCGCGGCCCTGGTGGCCTACACCTTCTTCGGCCTCGATGCCCTCGGCGACGAACTGGAGGAGCCCTTCGGCCTGGCGCCCAACGACCTGCCGCTGGACGCCCTCCTGCACACCATCGACGGCATCGTCCTCGACGCTCTGGGCGAGACCGCGCCGCCGCCCCTGGAGCCGGAACGGTATCTGCTGACGTGAGAGCCGGCCGCGTGCATCCCACGTTGCCGGCCCGGTGCATCGGCTGAGGTCGGGGAGGGGGGAGAACCAGGCGGGGAAGCGAGACACGCCGCCTTAACGCAGAGCTACTTCAGCGGCAGGAACACCTCCGCGACCGCTTCGTGCTCCGGCATCTCCGGGAAGAACGAAAGGCGCCGGCAATAGAGTGGGAAATCCCCCGCCGCCTCGCCGCTGGCCGGGAGCCACTCGCGATAGAGATAGCGTGCGGGAGGTTCCAGATTGTCGGTGTTGCCAACGACCCGCAGCACCGCGCGGCGTCCGCCGGGAATTTCGCCGACCCTGATTGGCGTCCCGTTCTCCGCGATCGGTTCGTCGGTTCCGACACAGAGGTCAACGCTATAGTCGGCCGGCGACGCGGGACGCCGCTCGGACCGCCAGACGTTGAAGGTCGGGTTCGTGCTGGGGTGCAAGCCAGCGGCCTTCCGCCATTCGATGAATCGCCGAACGGTGGCACCGAGCGTCGCCGGATCACCGCGGTGCTCCATGATCGCCACCCGCGTCGATGGCACATCGCGGATCGTCACGTCGTCGGGATCGAATGATCTCAGCATGAGCTGGCTCCTCGCGTTGTCGAGAGGCCCGAAGGCCGCAAGCCACGATCCCCAGTCGGGAGCCTTGCTGAAACACGACGGCGACTGCCCAAATCGTTGCCGAAAGGCACGGGCGAAGGCGTCTGGTGCGTCGTAGCCGGCATCCATCGCGATTTCCGTGACGCTTTGGGCGTCCCTGTAGGCCAGCCGGTATGAAGCGCGCTTCAGGCGAGCAAGCTGAACGTAGCGGTGCACGGACAACCCGAAGGTCGCCGTGAACTGCCGATGGAAGTGGAACTTCGAGAAAGCCGCGATGGCGCTGACCGTTTCCAGGTCCAGATCGTCGTCCAAGTGCCGATCAATGTGATCCAGCACCCTCCGCATCCGGGCGTGGTAGTTTCGCAGCGCTGCACTCATCGTCCCGACCTTCGTGGCGCGACCAGCTAGGCGCACACGGGCATGGCTTGCTCGACCGATCTTGCGGTTCGGGCGCGGGCTGTGTGCTGCTCCGAAGTCTGTTCGCGGGCGGGTCGTCTCCTCGCGTGACCGGGAGCTTTGGATCGACGGCGGACACTTCCTGAAGCGTCCGCCGTCGACCCACGCCGCTCAATACTCCCAGAAAATCCGCTGCAGCTCCTTCGAATCCTGCGTCTTCGTCAGAGCTACGGCGGCCAGGATCTTGGCCTTCTGCGGGTTCAGGTCGTGGGCCACCACCCAGTCGTACTTGTCGTCGGGCTGCTCGGCGTTGCGCAGGACGAAGCCGTCGCCGACGCGCGACGAGCGGATGATCTGCACGCCCTTGGAGCGGAGGTCCTTGAGGGTGTCGACGAGGTAGCCCGCCACCGAGCCGTTGCCGGTGCCCGCATGGATGATCGCCTTGGCGCCGCCCGCGACGGCGGAGGTGTAGGGCTCCGGGTGCATGTTGCCGGAGCCGTACACGATGGCGACCTCGGGCAGGCTGTCGATACCGTCGATGTCGAACTCGGAGGTGGTGCCGTGGCGCTTGACCGGGGCGCGGAACCAGTAGGTCTTGCCCTCGACCACCATGCCCAGCGGCCCCCACTGGCTGAAGAAGGCCGAGGGCTTGATGTTGACGCGCTTGGTGGTGTCGCGTCCCGCCTGGATCTCGTCGTTCATGGTGAGCAGTACGCCCTTGGCGCGGGCATCCTTGGCGCCCGCCACCGTCACGGCGTCGAGGAGGTTGAGGGCGCCGTCCGCGGAGATCGCGGTCGAGGGCCGCATCGAGGCCACCATCACGATGGGCTTGTCGGTCTTCACCACGAGGTCGAGGAAGTAGGCCGTCTCCTCCACGGTGTCGGTGCCGTGGGTGATGACGACGCCGTCGACGTCGTCGCGCTTGACCAGGGCCGAGACCTTCTTGGCGAGCTCGATGAGCTGCGCGTTGGTGAAGCTCTCGGAGGCGATCTGGAAGGCCTGCTCGCCGCGCACCTCCGCCACCTGCGCGATCGCCGGCACGGCGGCGATGAGCTTGTCCACCGGCACCTTGGCGGCCTGGTAGGTGGCGCTGTTGGCCGCGTCCGCGCCCGCGCCCGCGATGGTGCCGCCGGTTGCCACGATGACCACGCGGGGCTTGGCCGCGGCGGCGGGCGCCGTGGCCGTCGCGCCGGGCTTGGGTGGCGTCGGCCCTTCCAGCGCATGCGCGGGGAGGGCGGTTCCGGCCATCAGGACCAACAGGGCAATCGGCAGGGTGCGGCGCATGGGGAGCCTCGGGTCGTTTCGGGAGCGCCATTGTGGCCCGGCCCTGCGATCAGGCACAGCCAAAAATCACGGCCGCCCTCGCTCAATGCCCGGGCAGGCGCGCGGTCACGGCGCACCGCCCTTGCCTCCGGGGCGTCGATGCTGCGCAGTCGGCCCGGATCCGATACGCAGAGGCGACCATGACGATTGATCACATCGATCTTTCCCGCGTCGACCTGAACCTGCTGGTGGCCCTCGACGCGCTGCTGGCCGAGCGCAGCGTCACCCGGGCCGCCGCCCGCATCGGTATCGGGCAATCGGCGATGAGCAGCAGCCTCGCCCGCCTGCGCACGCTCTTTTCCGACGAACTCCTCACCCGTGCGCCCGAGGGCATGCGTCCGACCCCGCGGGCGCTGGCGCTGGCCGAGCCGGTGCGGACCCTGCTCCGGCAGGTCCAGGCCCTCGTGCGGCGCGACGACGCCTTCGATCCGCGCACGGTGACCCGCACCTTCACCATCGGCCTGCCCGACAGCGCCGAGGTGCTGATCGGTCCGCGCCTCCTCGCCCACCTGCGCGCGGAGGCGCCGGGCATCAGCCTGCTCCTGCGCTCCATCGACAGCATCCGCATCCTGCAGGAACTCGATGCCGACCGGGTCGACCTCGGCATCGGCTTCTTCACGGACGGGCAGACCCACCACAAGCAGCGCCTGCTCTACCGCGACAGCTACCTCTGCGTGTTCAATGCCGACCTCCTCGGCCTGGCGCCGCCGATCTCGTTGGATGACTACCTGCGCTTTCCCCACGTGCTGACCAGCCTCAAGGAGACCGCGCACGGGGTGGTGGACGACGCGCTCGCCCGCCTCGGGCGCAGCCGGACCCTGGCGGTCACGACGCCGCGCTTCCTGGCGGTCCCGTTCCTGGTGCGCAGCGCGCCCGTGCTGACCACGATGCACGCCCGGCTCGCGACCTTTTTCGCCGGGGCGCTCGGCCTCACCGTGAGCCCGGCCCCGGTGGATCTGGAGGATGTGGCGATCTCGATGCTGTGGCACGCCTCCTACGACGACGACCCCGCCCATCGCTGGCTGCGCCGGACGCTCCTGGCCCTGGTGGAGGAGCCGACCGGAACGATCTGACCTCGCGCGCCCCGCGACGCCGCCGCGGAAGCGGCACAATCCTGCGTGAACCTCCACGCTGCGTGAGGATTCGCACGGACGGGATTCGCCATTGGGCGGGGCGGGTTACCGTTCATCAACCGTTCGGTGATTCCCTCCGACAGTGACGCTTCTGAATTCACACACGGATTTCGGGATCAAAGGAACGGAGCTATGAAGAACTCGCTGGTCGCGGCCCTCGTGGCCACCACGGTCGCCGTCGCGGCGATCCCGAGTGCCCAGGCACGCGATGGCATCAGCCCGGGCGGCGCGGCCGCCCTCGGCCTGCTCGGCGGCCTCGCCGTCGGCGGCGCCATCGCCTCCTCGCAGAACGACGGCGGCTACTATCCGGGCCGCCCGGTCTACCGCGCCCCGCGCCCGGTCTATGTCGAGGAAGAGGTCTGCCATATGGAGCGCCGCGGCTACGTGGACGCCTACGGCTACGAGCACATCCGCCGCGTCCGCGTCTGCGAATAGGCCGACGCCGGGAGGCTCCGGCAAGACATCCTCGCGCGGCGCTGCCCCGGGGACGAGCGATGACGAAGGGCTCCGCCGGTACCGGCGGGGCCCTTTCGCGTTCGGCGCGGTCGCTGTCCGGCTGGCTCCATCCGCTACGGCGAGGTTGGTGGTACCGATTGCACGGCAACGCCAGGAAGCGACGGCGGCGCCACGGCCCAGAATATGTAATTGTACTTATTCTAAAATGTTGCGTGTCGATCACGGCGGCATGAGATGCGCGTGATGCTAGGGTTTGCTCGTTGACCTCTTGGAATTTTTAATCCAACTGACGAAAATTACATTCGACCATAGGTCAAAACGTGTCTCTTCGTCTTGCGTTTCCTTTCGCGCAGCCGTCCCACGGCGCTGCTCATCTGCGCGCGGCCCTGCTCGGTTCGGCAGCTGCCCTCGCCGTCGGCACTGTCGACCCAGCGGCTGCGCAGCAATCCAGCCCGCCGAGCGCCTCGAGCGTGACGCTGGAGACCCTCGAGGTCGTGGGTGATCGCCGCGGTGCAGCCACGATCGCCACCGCCGAGGATCCGCGCGGGCCCGTCGCCGGCTACGTCGCGACCCGCTCGGTCTCCAGCACCAAGACCGACACCGCGATCATCCGGACGCCGCAGGCGATCTCCGTGGTGGGGCTCCAGCAGATCGACGACCAGAAGCCGGCGTCGCTCGCCGAGGCGACGCGCTACGCGCCGGGCGTGCGCGGCGAGACTTTCGGCGCCGACCCACGCAACGACTGGTTCCTGATCCGCGGCTTCACCGCCCAGGAATCCGGCTACTTCCTCGACGGGCTGCAACTGTTCACCTCGGCCTTCGCCACCTGGAAGCTGGAGCCCTTCGGCCTGGAGCGTCTCGAGATCCTGCGCGGGCCGAATTCCGGCCTCTACGGCGGCGCCAGCCCCGGCGGCATCATCAACGCGGTGAGCAAGCGGCCGCCGATCGTGCCGATCCGCTACGTCGAGACCGGGATCGACAATTACGGCAACGCCTATGCGGGCTTCGATATCGGCGGACCGGTGGATGCGCCCGGCACCGAGGGCAAGCTGTTCTACCGGCTCGTCGGTCTCGGGCGCGGCGGCGGCACGCAGGTCGACTTCGTTAACAACGACCGCTTCTTCTTCGCGCCCTCGCTCACCTGGAAGCCCGACGCCGACACCTCGCTCACCGTCCTCGCCCAGGTGCAGCGCGACCGCGCCGGCACCCAGAACTTCCTGCCCTACGAGGGTACGGTGACGCCGGCGCCCTTCGGCTTCATCAAGACCAGCCGCTTCACCGGCGACCCGGCGACGGATCGCCTGACGCGCAACCAGGACATGGTCGGCTACGAGTTCGAGCACCGCTTCGACAACGACATCAAGTTCCGGCAGAACGCGCGCCACGGCACCGTCACGGTCAATTTGTCGAACCGCTACGGCGGCGGTTACGCCACCACGCCGGCCGCCGGAGACTTGGCCCGGTTCGACTTCTTCACCCGCGGTGCGGCGGTGCAGAGCGACATCGACAACCAGCTCGTCATCCCGTTCCGCACGGGCGATTTCGGTCACACGGTGCTCGCCGGCTTCGAGTATCGCCGCTACCAGATCGACGACTATCAGGCCTTCGGCTTCGGCCCGTCGCTGAACCTGATCCGGCCGATCTACCCCAACACCCGCCTCAACCTGGGCGCGCCCTACCAGAACGCGCTGATCACCCAGAACCAGTTCGCCGCCTACCTGCAGGACGAGATCACCTTCGGGAACTTCTCCCTGGTCCTCAGCGGCCGGCACGACTGGGTCGCCACCGACAACGTCGACCGCCTCGGCGTCAACAACGCGACCCGGGACACCAGCGCCTTCAGCGGCCGCGTCGCCCTGATCTACAACGATGAATCCGGGCTCGCCCCTTACGTTTCCTACGCGCAGGGCTTCAACCCGACCGTCGGCCTCAATGGGGTCACCGGCCAGCTTCTCCTGCCCGAGCGAAGCGAGCAGACCGAGGTCGGCCTGAAGTACAAGCCCGCGGGCTTCGACGGCTACTTCGCCGCCGCCCTGTTCGACCTCACCCGCTCGAACGTCGTGACCACCAACCCGCTCAACATCCAGCAGGTGGTCCAGACCGGCGCGGTGAACTCGCGCGGCGCCGAGGTCGAGATGGTCGCCAACCTCGCGCCCGGCTTGCGGGCGGTGGCCTCCTACACCGCCTACGACCTCTCGGTGACCCGTGACCTGAATACGGCCCTCGTCGGCACGACGCCGACCAATACCCCCGAGCAGTACGGCTCGCTCTTCGTTGACTACACGTTCCAGAGCGGCGCCCTGCGGGGCTTCGGTCTCGGCGGCGGCGTGCGCGGCGTCGGCCGCTCCTTCGCCGACACGGCCAACCTCTTCCGCGTGCCGGGCTACGTCGTCGGCGACCTCGTCGCCCATTACGACTGGGAGGGCTGGCGCTTCGCCCTCAACGTTTCGAACGTCTCGGACGAGCGGATCGTCAACAGCTGCAGCACCGTCTCGGCCTGCTATTACGGCGAGCGCCGCCGGGTCCTCGGCAGCATCGGTTACCGCTGGTAAGCGGCCGGTTCCCCGCGGGCTGAGCCCTAAGGCGGCAGCCGCGTACGGTATGTGGTCGATGGCTTCGGTCGGCCAGCGGGTTCCCGCTCCCGAAGGGGGAGGGGGCCCCGCGTTGGAATCCGAACGACTGGGTTGAAAACCCGCTCAGAGCGGCTGGTCAGAGCGGCTGGTACGTGTGCTCCTCGGCCGGGAAGGCCCCGGAGCGGACCTCCTCGGCGTAGTCCTTCACGGCGGCCTCGATCTGGCCGCGCAGGGTGCCGAAGCGCTTGACGAATTTCGGCACGCGGTCGCTCAGGCCCAGCATGTCCTCGAGGACGAGGATCTGCCCGTCGCAGGCCATGGTGGCGCCGATGCCGATGGTGGGCGTGGTGATCTCGGGGGCGGTGGCGATGGCCCGGGCCACCGGCTCGACGATGCCCTCCATCACGATCGCGAAGGCGCCCGCATCGTTGATGGCGCGGGCATCGGCCATCAGGCGGCGCTCGCCGTCGGCCTCGCGGCCCTGCACCTTGAAGCCCCCCATGGTGTTCACCGACTGGGGCGTGAGGCCGATATGGCCCATCACCGGCACGCCGCGCTCGACCAGGAACGCCACGGTCTCGGCAAAGCGCGCGCCGCCCTCCATCTTGATCGCGCCGGCCCCCGTCTCCTTGAGGACGCGGGCGGCGTTGAGGAAGGCCTGCTGTGGGCTCGCCTCGTAGGAGCCGAAGGGCATGTCCACCACGATCAGCGCCCGGGAGGTGCCCCGGATCACGGCCTGCGCCTGGACGATCATCATCTCCAGGGTCACCGGCAGGGTCGATTCCATGCCGTGCATGAGCATGCCGAGGGAATCGCCGACCAGGATGAAGTCGCAGTAGGGGTCGAGGATGCCGGCGGTGTGCGCGTGATAGGCGGTCAGCGCGATGATCTTTCGACCCTCGGCCTTGCGCTTGGCGAGGTCGATCGCGCGGATGCGGCGGGACTGCACGGCTTGCGACATGGAACTCCACCCGGCTGTCTCGGACCGCCGGAACGCGGCGGTCGGTCTGCTGGTGGCGCCTCTATACACCGCCTCCGCGCTGCGCGCGCGGCGTGCCGTGACGGACCCGGTGCATTGTCGCGCGGGGCATCGCCGACCGCGAGGCGCGCGCTATGCAGGCCGCCGATCAGCAAAGAGTTCGTCGCATGGAGTTTCGCGGGATCGAGACCGGCGTCCTGAAAGTCTCGTCCCGGGGCATCGATCACAGCGATGGCGTCGCTGTTCCGTGCTCTCGCGGGGCGTTTCCTCCCTAGACTTGCGGGCGCCTGCCGGTGCCTTTCTTCCGCCACAACCGGATCGCTGTCAACTGCGGCCGCGCTTGCCGGCTTTCGGAAGAAACTTGCCGGCCGGTGAAGGAAAACGGATCGTTCGCGCGCGCAGGCGGGGGCGGGATCTCCGGCGCGCGCCCCCCTCTTCGTCAGCGCTGCGCCTCGCCGTTCGCCCGCGCCGTCCAGACGGAATCCTCGGGGATCACCGTAGTGGGGTGGCGCTCCTGCCAGCCCTCGATGCCCTCGGGAAACCAGTGCACGCGGGTGTAGCCCTGGAGCACCAGCCGCTTGGCCGCGTTCCAGCTGCCCCAGCATTCGGGGTGGCAGAAGGCCACGACGGCCCGGCCCTTGTCGCCCCCGGTCAGGTCCGCGACCCGCTTCAGGAAGAGCACTTCGTCGGCGGGGTCGAGGGGCGCGGCGCCCGCATTGGCCATCCAGACCGCGCCCGGGACCGAGCGGTGGGCCGGCAGCCAGGGCCGGTCGGCGGGAAGGCCCGCCGGGCGCCGGTCGGCCAGGGACACGTCGAGGAGGACCGGCCGGTCGCGGGCGATCAGGGCATCGAGGGCGTCGATGTCGATCACCGTGGCCCCCGACAGGGTTGCGGGGGTGTAGCCTCGCTGCGGCCCGGTCCAGATCCCGTCGGGCTCGGGTACGCTCATCGGAGAATCCGCCGGGTCGGCCGCCGCCAGCAGGAGGAGGGCGGCCCCCGCGGCCGCGATGCGGAGGAGCCGCTGCCTCATCGCGCGGACCCGCTCAGTTCGTGGCACTCGGCGCCGTGAAGCTGTGCTCCCAGCGGCCGTTCTGGTTGTCGGAGGCCACCACCTTGATCGGACCCTGGCCCCCCGGCTGCAGGCCGAAATTGATCACCGGGTTCGAGGAGATCGAGATGTCGCCGTCGAGGGTCAGCACGGTCTTGTCCCCGCGCGTGATCGCGATCTTGTTGATGTAGCGGGCCGGCGTGTAGTCACGGGTGATCTGGTTCATCTGCATGCCGCTGAAGTTCGGGTGACGAATCATCAGCGTCGCTTCGACCGGCTGACCGGGCTGGGCTTCGGCGAACTTCAGCTTCATGTCGCCCATGCCCTTCATGGCTTCCTCGTCGCTCATGCCCATGGGGGCCGAGCAGCCGCCGGAGGCCTTCACGAACTTCGTCGTCTCGAAGAGCTGGCCGTCCCGGGTCTCCACCACCGCGTGGATGTTGGTGTAGTTGTTCACGCGCACGCGCAGCTTGATCTCGCCGGCATCCGCTCCGGGACCGAAGGCGATGTGAGCGGCGTAGGGCGACGGGTTGTCGTCGATGATGAGGTGGACGGCCGCGACCCGGTCCTTCTCCGGCATGGTGAGAGTGATCGGCACCAGGGAAGCGTCCAGCGCCCGCACCGGCGCGTCGACCTTCACGAGGCTGTCCGTCGCCGTGATGGTCTTGTCGCCGAAGATGGACTTCTGGATCTCCTTCCAGCGCGCGAGCCGCTCGGCCTCGTCGTCGGAGGCCCCGGCGGAGTGCGCCGGGCCGGGCACCAGCGCCGCGCCGGCGGTCGCCAGGGGAACGGCGAGCGTCACGGCTGCCAAGATGGAGCGCAGGAACACGGCGCGGTTCAGGACGGGTTTGGCAAGGGCACGGATCATGGCGTTTCTCCTGGCGGTCGTGGTTCTTGACTCTGTTTTTCGAATGATGTGACGCGCGGTGTCGCGCGGCTCAAGGCGCCGGCTCACTCCCATTCCAGTTCCTTGAAGGCCTGGGTGACGTTGCGGCCGTGATAGGTGTCGAACAGAACCCATCGGTCGCGCTCGGCCCGACCGACGGTCTGGATCGCCTTCTCGATCGACACGTCCGCCGCGACGGCCTTGCGGGTCTCGTCCCGCAGAGTGCTCAGGTAGCGGGTGAGGTCGTCCATGGCGGGCGCGAAGTCGACCAGGGTCGGCCCGTGGCCCGGAACGGCCTTGGTCGCTCCCAGTGCGCGCAAGGCATCCGCCTCCTTGAGCCAGCCCACAAGGCTGCCGTCGAGGGAGGGGATGCGGGTCACGAAGAGGAGGTCGGCGGGAAACAGGATGCCGCTCGCCGAATCACGCATGGAGAGGTCGCAGTTCGTGTGCGCCACCCCATGGGCGGTGACGTGCAGAACGCGTCCGCCGAGATCGATGTCGGCGCCGTCGGCCACCTCCAGGGTGGGGTAGACCACGCTGCCGGCCCGGTCGGCGCCCAGGATCTCGGCCAGCCGGCCGCGATAGTATTCCCCGCGGGCGTCGAGGGCGGCGCGCAGGGCGTGGTGGCCCACATAGACCGGCTTGTCCTCGGCGAAGGCCGCCGCGCCGAAGCAATGGTCCGGGTGCACGTGGGTGAGCATCACGTGGCTGATCGGCTTTTCGGTGCGCTTCCGGATCTCCGCGCGCAGCCAAGCCCCGTCCGCGAGGCTACCCCCCGATTCGGTCACGAGCACCGAGCGCTCGCCGACGACGAAGCCGATATTGGCGATGGCGTCGTTGTTCTCCGGCGTCGCTTCGGCATCCGGCCCGCGCCGGACGAAGATGCCGGTGCCGACCTCCTGCAGGGCGAAGCCCTCGGCCGAGCGTCCCAACGTCGGCAGGCAGCACAGGCACAGGCCGCCGAACAGGGCGCCGCGCCGCGTCGTGCCTCCGCGTGATCGGCCGGCTTCCGCCCGCATGATCGTCCTCCGTCTTATTGTTCTACCAATGAGTAGGTAGATTTTTGCCCGCGTCAATGGCATAAGCCTGAATGCCGGCCGCGACGCGATCACGGACTCGCGTGCGGCCACCCACGGATGGGGGCGGACAGGGAAGATGACGGGACGATGAGGGACACCCGCGCCGAGCTGCTGCTGCAGGCCGAGACCCTGGTGCGGCGCCGGGGCTATGCCGGCTTCAGCTACGCGGACCTCGCCGAGACGGTCCAGATCCGCAAGGCGAGCATCCACCACCACTTTCCCACCAAGTCCGACCTCGCCCACGCTCTGGTGGCGGCCTACGACGCTCGCTACGACGCGGCGCTGGCCGAGATCCGGGCCGGCGAGCCGGACGCGATCGAGCGGATCGCCGCCTACGGCGCGCTCTACCTCGGCGGGGTCGAGGCGGGCCTGGGCTGCCTCTGCGCGGTCCTGGCGATCGAGGGCGACGCGCTGCCGGCCTCCCTGCGCGCCGATATCGCCCGCTTCTTCGAGAAGCACATCGCCTGGCTGGAGAACGTGCTCGCCGAGGGGGTGGCGGCCGGGAGCGTGCGCGTGTCCGCCGAGCCCAGGGCCACGGCCCGCATGGTCGTCGCCGCCCTCGAAGGGGCCCTCCTGATGGAGCGCCTGCTGGCGGGGCCGGAGGGCTTTCGCGGAACCCTGGCGGCGCTCTGCGACGGACTGCGGCCCGCCGGGGTTTCATCCGGCAGGACTGATACAATATAACAGGCGCGCGAGGCGTCGCTGCGGCCTGTTATATTGTATCAG
>NZ_BPQL01000080.1 GCF_022179225.1 Methylobacterium goesingense | reverse complement strand
GCCCAGATCGGCGAGTTCTCGTTCATCCTCGTCAGCCTCGGCCTGTCCCTGAAGCTGCTGCCCGAAGAGGGGCGCGACCTCATCCTCGGCGGCGCGATCCTGTCGATCACCCTGAACCCGCTGTTCTTCGCGCTCACCGACTGGGTCGGGCGCAAGGTCGCCGAGCGTCCCCGCCTCGCCGCCCGCTTCGAGCGCAAGGGGGCCGAGGCGCTGGCGGTCACCACCGAGAACCCGCCCCATCGCGGCCACGCGATCCTCATCGGCTACGGCCGGGTCGGCAGCACCATCGGCAAGGCCCTCAAGGCCTGGGACCTGCCCTACATCGTCCTCGACCGCGACCGGCGCCGGGTGCTGGATCTGCGCCAGGAGGGCATCGAGGCGGTGTTCGGCGACGCCACGGCCCCCGGCATCCTCCAGGCCGCCGACATCGCGCAGGCCCGGCTGATCGTGGTCGCGACGCCGGAGCCCCACACGACGCGGCGCATCGTCGAACTCGCCCGCGAGCTCCATCCGGGCATCGACACCCTGATCCGCACGCACAACGACGGCGAGCGCCGGCACTTCGAGGAGCAGGGCGTCGGCCTCGTGCTCATGGCCGAGCGCGAACTCGCCTTCGGCATGACCCTCTACGCCCTGCGCAGCCTCGGCCTGAAGGAGGGCGAGGCGCGCATCTTCGTCGACAGCACCCGGGTCGAGAGCCGCTCGGCGCCCATCGAGACCGAGATCGACCAGGTCACGCCGGAATTGCGCCCCCATAAGGAGGAAGGAGCCTGACGTGTCAGGCGGCCAGGGAGAGCCCGAGTTCGTGCACCCGGCGGAGGTCCGCCACGAAGTCCGCGTAGGCTTGTGCCTTCGCCTCGTCGGGCAGGCGTAGCAGGTAGGACGGGTGCACGGTGATGAAGCCCGCATAGGGCTTTTCGAAGTCCGCCGGGCCGCGCGCCCGGGTGATCGGGATCTGCTTGCCCGTCAGCGCCAGCACGGCGGTGGCGCCGAGCGCCACCACGAGCTTGGGCGCGACGAAGTCGAGTTCCCGGTCGAGCCACCAGCGGTAATGGCTGACCTCGCTGGCGGTGGGCTTCTGGTGGATGCGGCGCTTGCCCCGCTCCTCGAACTTGAAGTGCTTGACCGCATTGGTGAGGTAGGCGTCCGCGCGGACGAGGCCGGCCTCTTCCATCGCCCGCGACAGCAACTGCCCGGCAGGCCCGACGAAGGGCCGCCCCTGGTGGTCCTCCTGGTCGCCCGGCTGCTCGCCCACGAAGGCGATCGACGCGCCCAGCGGTCCCTCGCCGAGGACGGCCTGGGTCGCGCCCGGCACCAGCGGCTCCGAGCGCTTGATAATGGCGTTGAGGGCGTCGAGCGAGTCCGGGGCCTGGTCGGCCATGGCGGCCACCGCGCGGGCGGGGTTTCGCTTGACGGGCATCTGGGGCTCCCTCTCGATCATGGCGCCGGTGCGCGCCGCCGCCTGCCGGACGAGGCCCGGAATGGCGGCGGTCTCGGGCATGTTGCGCCAGTACTTCTTCGGCATCTCCGCCCGCATCGCCGCGAGGTTCGTCCGGGCCGGGTTGAAGGTGCTCTCGTAGTAATCGCGCCAGCCCGCCTCGAAGCCGTCTTGCGCCGGTGCGTCCTCGCGTCGCCCCGGGGGGCCGAAGGTCAGGGTGTCGCCATCCCAGGAGGCCGAGGCCTCCGGCGTCAGGATGGTCCAGTGCAGGCTCCGGAAGCGCCCGACGAAGAACGGGGCGGCGGCCCCCAGGATGTGATGGTCGGGCTCGAACCAGGCGACGAAGCGCTCGGGATCACTCCCCTCGACGCGGCGGAAGCGCAGGAAGGCGTGCATCTTGTGCAGGTCGCGGGCGATGGCCTTGGCCATCCGTTCCAGGCGGTGGACCAGCGGATCGCTCGACACCTCCAGCAGCCTGCGCTCGCCCTGCAGGACGCGCCAGATCAGGTCGTACAGCAGGGCGTAGCGCTCCGGATCGCTGTGGAGCACCACCCGGGCCACGATCGCGGCGACACCGCGCGGCAGGTTCAGGGGCGCGTCGTCGGCCGGAGCCGGCGGCTCCATTCCGAACAGCCCCGGCGCCTCGCCGACGGACCAGAGCACCCGCTCGGGCGGAACGCCCCGCCCCGCGAGACGGCGGGCGGCGGCACGAAAGCCGTCGATGTCGGCGCCCGGGGACAGGTAGACGGCCTCGAGCGCGCCGGAGCGGGCACCGGCCCCCGCGGAGGCGGGAGGGGCGGGTGTCGGCGCGCCCATCTCAGAACAGGCTCAACTGTTGCGGCGGGTCGGCGAGACGCGCCCGCAGGTCGAGGCGGTCGGTGAGGCCGCCGGCCGGGTGGTAATCTGCCGTGATCAGGAAGGGCCGCGCCCGCTTCAGGGCGGAGGTCAGCCGCGCCACGTCGTCGAGGCGAAGGCGGGTGTGCCGCCGCGCGCGAATGATCTTGTCCACCGCCCGGGCGCCGAGGCCCGGCACCCGCAGCAGCATCTCGCGGTCGGCCGCGTTCACGTCGACGGGAAAGCGGGCCCGGTGCTTCAGGGCCCAGGCGAGCTTCGGATCGATGTCGAGGGACAGCATCCCGTCCTCGGTGGCGTCGGCGACATCGTCGGGCGTGAACGCGTAGTACCGCAGCAGCCAGTCGCCCTGGTACAGGCGGTGCTCGCGCTGGAGCGGCGGCGATTTCAGCGGCAGGATGCTCGAGCCATCGGGGATCGGGCTGAAGGCCGAGTAGTACACCCGCTTGAGGTTGTAGGAGCCGTACAGGAGCGCGCTCTTGCGGATCAGAGCCTCGTCCGTGGTCGCATCCGCCCCGACGATGACCTGCGTCGATTGTCCGGCGGGCGAGAACCGCCGTTTCTCGGCCTTGGCCTGCGTGATGCGCTCGCCGATCTGCGCGATGGCGTGCTGGATGACCGCACCGTCCTTCTCGGGCGCGAGGCGTTCCAGGCTCGCCTCGGTGGGCAGCTCGACGTTGATCGAGAGCCGGTCGGCGTAGAGGCCCGCCTCCTCGATCAGCCAGGGGCTCGCCTCCGGGATCGACTTCAGGTGGATGTAGCCGCGAAAGCCGTGGTCGCGCCGCAGCGACTTGGCCACCCGGGTGAGCAGCTCCATGGTGTGGTCGGGCGACTTGATGATGCCGGAGGAGAGAAACAGCCCCTCGATGTAGTTGCGCTTGTAGAACTCCACCGTGAGGGTCACGACCTCCTCGACCGAGAACTTCGCCCGCTGGACGTTCGAGGAGCGGCGGTTGACGCAGTAGGCGCAGTCGAACAGGCAATAGTTCGTCAGCAGGATCTTCAGCAGGGAGATGCAGCGCCCGTCCGGCGTGTAAGCGTGGCAGATGCCGGCGCCCGTGGTCGAGCCGAGTTCGCCCTTGGCCGCGCTGCGCTTCGGCGCCCCGGAGGACGAGCACGAAGCATCATACTTGGCCGCATCGGCGAGGATGCGCAGCTTCTTCGCGAGCATTTCGTCCATACGGGAGAGATGCGCCTCGTTCGCGATTCGTTCAAGTTTTCGCGTGGGAATCCCGCGTTTCTCCGGCGCCGCGATGTCGCAGGCGGGGCCGATCAGAATTCGGGCTCGTCCGTCTCCTCCGCCTCGATCACCCGGCGCCCGAGTCCGTAGCCGAAGCCGGCGCGCGCCATTGCGGCCAGATCCCGGTCGCGGTGGGCCTCCCGCGTGCCCGGACGTCGCCAGGGGCCGAGGCGGCGCCGCTTGGCATAGGCACGGGCCGCCGCCTCTTCGAGATCGGCGCCTTCGTCCGCGGCCGCGCGTTCGTTCTCCATGGCGGCCGCCACCTCCTCGCGAGCCACCCCCTTGGCGGCGAGCTTGGCCGAGACGGCGCGGGCGGAGGCGCCGCGCCGGCGCAGGGCGGCGAGGCGCCCCGCGGTGAAGCGGGCATCGTCCACGAGGCCGGCGCTGACCGCACGGGCCACCGTGGCCTCGATCGCCTCCGCGTAGGCGGCCGCCTCCTCGCCGCGCAGGCGGCAGCGCTTGTCGACGCGTCGCTTCAGGGTCTGCCGCAGCATCGCCACGGAGGCGCTGTAGCGCTCGAGATAGAGCAGCGCGGCGCGCTCCAGATAGGCCGGCGTCACCGGAGGCGGTGGCTTCCTCTCGGCCTGCGGGGGCTTGGCCTCGCCCTGTGCGGGCATCCGGCCCCTTTCCGCCCCCGGGCTTCCGGGACGCGGCGCAACGTTTCGCGGTGTCATCGGTTCTTCATGGTCCGGACAGGTTTCGGAGGCAGGCTGTCGCGATGGTGATCACGCTGGACAAGGGCTCGGGCCTGTCATGCCGGCAATCCTGGTGAGACGCGAGTGGTTGCTCGTTCTCCTGGCGCTGGGCTTCGCCCTCGTGGCGGGGATGCTGGTCTACCTGTCGCGGCCGACCACGCTCACGGTGGCGGTGGGGCCCCGCGATGGAGCCGAGGCGACGCTGCTCCAGACCTACGCGCAGGCGCTGGCCCGGGGGCACGAGGACGTGCGCCTCAAGCTGAATTTCTACGATGACGTGCGCGACAGCGCCGAGGCCCTGCAGCGCAACAAGGCCGACCTCGCGGTGGTGCGGCCCGACGTGCTGCTGCCGGAGAACGGGCTGACGCTCGCCATCCTGCACGACGAAGCCCTGCTGATCGCGGCCCCCGAGGCCGCCGGCATCGAGAGCTTCCCGGATCTGGGACGCAAGCGCCTCGGTGTGGTGGAGCGGCACGCCGCCGACATGCCATTCCTGACCAACCTGCTCGGCTTCTACGACTTCGTGTCGCGCCCCGTCGGCGAGACCGGGCCTGAGACGGCGCTGGGCCCGGCCCGGGTCGCCCTGGTACCCCTGAAGCCCGGCGAGGTGACGAGTGCGCTGGCGGAGGGCCGCGTCGACGCCGTTGCGGTGATCGCGGCGCCCGCCTCGAAGGCCGCGATCTCGACGGTTCGGGCCGTCGAGGCGGCCTCCGCCGACAAGAAGATCAACTTCGTCTCGGTGGCCGACGGCGAGGCCATCATCCAGCGGATGCCCGAACTGCAATCCGTAACGATCCCCGCCGGCACCTTCGGTGGCCGCCCGAAGCGCCCGGAAGAGGACGTCAAGACGGTGGGCGCCTCCTACCGGCTGATGGCGCGCGGCAGCGTCAGCCGCTTCACCGTCGCCTCCGTGACGCAGCACCTGTTCGAGTGGCGCTCCAAGCTGGCGCCCATCGCCCCCATCGCCAACCTGATGAAGGCGCCTGACTTCGACTCGACGGTGGCCGCCACCAGCGCCCGCCTGCCCAACCACCCCGGCGCGGTGGATTACTTCGAGCGCGAACAGCAGACGATGTTCGAGCGCTACGAGGATTACATCTATCTGCTGGCCTTCTTCGGCGGCACCGTGGGCTCGGGCGTCGCCTGGCTGGCCCAGCGCCTCGCCCGCAAGCGCCGCGAGCGCATCGACATCGTCCTCGACCGGCTCCTCGACATCCTGCGCGAGGTCCGGGGCTCGACCTGCAAGGCCGACCTCGACGGCCTCGTGCGCGAGACCGACGACCTAGTGGCCGACGTCGTCCAGCATGCCCGCGAGCGCAACATCGACAACCGCACGGTGAGCGCCCTCATCCTGGCCATCGACGCGGTCCATGCCGCGATCAACGACGAACGCCGCACCCTCGGCGATGCGGGCGCGGAGGGCGGCCGCGCCGTGGACCATGCCCGCACGGCCCGTCTCCTGTCCCTGCACGCACCGGCGGCGGAATAGCGCTCAGTACCGGATCGTCCCCCGCAGCCCGAACACGGCCGCGTTGCGGATGCGGGCGCCGCCGGCGTCGCGCGGGTTCGGGATGCCGCCCCCGGGGCGGAAGACGTACTGGAAGTCCGGCTGGAGCGTGACGCCGGGGCCGAGCACGGCCTGGTAGGTCGCCTCCAGCACCGCCTCGCTGCTGCGCCTCGGCATGGTGAGGCCGGTCGCCAGGATCGTGTCGGTGTCGAGGCCGCGCGCCTGGGGGGAGATCCGCGCATAGCCGAAGGCGAGGCCCACGGTGTCGTCGGAGCGGCCGGGCAGCAGGCCCTTATAGGCGATGCCGACATCCGCGTAGACATCCACGAGGCTGCGGTCCGAGGGCGATCCGGAGACGCGCAGGAACACGCTGGCGCCGTCGTTGGGGTCGTCGGGCTCGCGGTAGACGGTCTGGTCGATGAGGCCGTAGAGGCCGGCCTGTCCCCGGAAGCGGCGGGCGATGCCGGTGCTCGAGGGCGCGGCCAGCGACGTGCCGGCGCCATCGAAGCGCAGGCTGTCGAAGCGTCCGAAATGATACCAGCCGCCCAGCGTCACCGTTCCGGCCTCGCCGGTGCTGCCGGGTTCGATGTTGTAGGCGTAGGAGGCCTCCGCGATCACCAGGACCGGGTCGCTCGTGCGAAAGTTGGTCCCCGTGCGGTTGCGGCGCTGCGGGTCGGGGTCGGCGCCGCCGCGCACCGGCCCGGCCGGGTCGCCGTCGAACAGGCCGACCTGGAAGGACAGGTTGGCGTTGGGCACGATCTTCGCCCGCACCCCCGGCACCGCGAGCGGGTAGATCGGGCCGCCGCTCGGGATCACCACCGCCATGTTGTTGGGCCAGCCGAAGGTGGAGTTCACGAACACCGTTCCGGTCTGGGTCACGGCGAACTCGGTGTCGGCGGCGATCTGCCCGAACTTCAGGCCGAACCGGTCGCCGAAGAACTTCTGCTCGAACCATAATTCGTAGACGCGCGACGACGGCAGCGCCTCGATGCCGCTGATCGTGATGAGGTTGCCCACCGCGCCGGGCGAGAGGCCGGCGCCGTGGATCTGGAACAGGTTGGTGTGAAGGGCGGCCCCGTTCCAGCCGAGCAGCGGCCCGAGGTCCACGTCGATCTCGAGGTCGAGCAGGCCCTCGTAGATGCCGCGCTGGCGAAAGCCCCCGGAGACGTTGCCGAGGCTCTCGCCGATATAGGTCAGGCTGTAGGTGACGCCGCGCGCCTTCAGGAAGGCCCGGAAGCCGAAGGGGTCGCCGTAGGGACCGAGCTGGTCCTCGATCGAGGTGTCGAGATTGGCGGAGGGCCGCGACGAGGTCACGGACTGGGCGACCGAGGTCTGGGGATCGCCGCCCGCGCCCCGGGGGGAGCCGATGGCGCGACCTTCCGCGGCGAGGCGCGCGGCGGTTTCGGCCGGCGTCTCGGCCAGGACGATGCCGGACAGAAGCCCGATCGCGAGGAGGACCCCACCGGCGACCGCGAGCGGCCGTCGCGCGAAAAGGGCGTGTCGAAGCTGGGGCAAGCGTCTCGCGGTCCAGGCGGCGGGTCCCGTGCCGCGCCGGGCGCAGTCTAGCGGGTTCTCATGACGCTCAGGCAACCCCCCGGAAGCGGATCAGCCGGCCTCGTCGAGTTCGGGTCCCCGCGTCATGTCGAGGCCGCCGCCCGCGCCGGGGGGCGGACCCACGGTCACCGGCCGGCCGCTGCGGGCGGCCTCGTAGATCGCCTCCATGAGGACCTGGTCCTGCAAGCCCTCCTCGCCGGGGGTGCGGGGTCGCCGGTCCTCCTGGATACACCGGGCCATGTGGTCGATCTCCAGGGCGAACTGGTTCTTTTGCGCCAGGATGCGGGTGTCCTGCGATTCCACCTGCCCGTCCGGCCGCGACACCACCAGGCGCTGGCCCCGATAGGCGAAGGCGTTCTGCAGGTCGATGTCGGCGCGCTCGGTATGGACCTGGAGCCGGCGCGACTCGTGCACCCCGTAGCTCGTCATGCACTGGGCGATGAGGCCCGAGGGAAAGCGCAGCGTGAAGGAGACCGATTCCTCGACCTCGACGAACTTGGCGTCGCCCGGCGGCGAATGAATCTGCGCCTCCACGGAGACCGGCTCCTCGCCGGTGAGCGCGCGCACGCCGTTGAGGCAGTAGAGCCCGATATCCGGTAGGGCGCCGCCCCCGGCCAGAGCCTTCTTCAGGCGCCACTGCTGGGGCAGTCCGGTGGTCTGGCCGTTGAAGGCCTGGATCAGGCGCGGCCGGCCGAACTCGCCCGAACGGGCGAGCCGCACCACCTCGCGATTGTAGGGCTCGTACTGACAGCGATAGGCGATCATCAGCTTGACCTTGGCCGCCGTGCAGGCCGCGATCATGTCCCGCGCCTCGGCAGAGGAAGCCGCCATCGGCTTCTCGCAGAGCACGTGTTTGCCGGCCTTGGCCGCGGCCAGCACGTCGCCGCGATGCACCGCGTTCGGCGTCACCACGTAGACCGCCTGGACCGCCGCATTCTGCGCCAGGCGGTCCCACTCGTCGTAGCCGTAGACGGCCTCCGGCGCGATTCCGTACTGCTCGGCCACGAGCTTGGCCTTGGCCGGCGTGCCCGACATCAGCGCGACCACGCGCGACCGCTTCGTTTCGCCGAAGGCCGGCAGGATCTCCTCCAGGGAGAGCCGCCCGAGGCCCACGATGGCGAAGCCCACGCGCTTGCCCGGCGGCATCGGCGCAGGCGGCGGTGGGGGCGCCCGGTCGCCGGGGCCGCGCCAGTTCGGGAACATCACCTTGCCCCCCTGCACCGCGCCGGTATCGGCTGGGACCGAAGGGCCCGGCGGTCCGGATTGCGCGGATGCCCCTGTCGCGCCGAGGGCGAGCCCCGTCAGGGTGGCACCGCCGGCACGAAGGACGTTGCGGCGGGAGAGCGGGAGTTCGTCCGTCATGAAGCTCGCTGTGGGTTCCGGCGGGATCAGGAAGGCCGGGCGCTGCGCGCACCGACTTGTCCTGTCGGGAACGTCACGGCGAGAAACGCGGTTCCGGGGCGCGTCAGGCCGCCTCGTTCTCGTTCCGCGCGTCCCGCGAGGCCGAGGAACTCGGCGCCTCCACCTCGCCCCGCTGCTGCAGGACCAGGGCCACGAACCAGCACAGGGCCGCCCAGGCGGCCCCCACGCACCAGCCCGCCACCACGTCGCTCGGCCAGTGCACCCCGAGATAGATCCGGCTGATGCCGACGAGCAGGGTCATCGACACGCCGATGGTGAGGACGAGGATCTTCACCCCGCGCTGCCGGTCGACGCGGGCGATCAGGCTGGCCAGCGTCAGGTAGGCGATGGCCGACATCATGGCGTGGCCGCTGGGGAAGCTCGCGGTGAACACCTCCATGCCGTGGGGCACGAGGTCCGGGCGGGGCCGGTGGTAGAAGAGCTTCAGGACCGTGGAGGCGATCTCGCCGCCGCCGATCGCCGCGATCACGAACACGGCGATGCGCCGCCGCCGGGTCATCGCCAGGTAGGCGCAGGCCGCCGCCGTCACGAATACGATGGTGAAGACGCTGCCGAGCCCGGTGATGTCGCGCATGGTCTCCTCAAGCCAGCGCGGCCCGATCGGATCGGAAATGTCGGCCGGGTTGCGCAAGGCCAGCAGGACCTTGCGGTCCAGCGCCGCGGTGGAGCCCTCGCCGACCTCGTTGGCCAGGGCGAAGAAGCCGTAGCCGAGCAGGCTCACCGCCAGGAGCGCGATGACGGGGCCGACCTCGTTGAGACGCAGCGCCAGACGCAGGGCGTTCACCCGGGTCACGAGCGGGTTGTTGCGGTAGGCGGAGGGCAGGGCTTTCATGCGGACAAGGCTTTCATCGGATCGTCCTTAGCGTGCGGGCGCACCGTCGCAACCCCGCTGGCCTCGCAAATCCATCATCCGAACGTGAACGTGGCCCGGCGCTCCCAAGGCCCCCCGAGGTAGCGCCAGAGCAGCAGGCCCGGCGCGGTGAAGCGGAAAGGCGCGAAATCCGCCTCGAGCTCGGCGTGCAGCGCGCGGGCCGTGGCGGGATCGACCTTGTTCTGGACCGTGACGTGCGGGCGCCAGCCCTGGCGGTCCTGGGCGGTCAGGCCCTCCTCCAAGGGCTCGAACTGTTCGACGAGGCGCGCCCGGAAGGTGGTCAGCGCCTCCGAGGCCAGGACGTAGGCGACCCCGCGCCCGGTGAAGCGCAGGCCCGTCACCGCCACCTCGGGGGGTGCCTGGGCCCGCGACAGGGCCGCGAGGGTCTCGACGATGCCGGGCTCGCATGGGCCCGGCAGGTGGTGGAACAGGGTGGCGTGCGCCGGGATGTGGTTGAGGGCCTTCGGAAAGTGCCGGCGACGCAGCCCGTCGAAGCGGGCGAACGTCTCCGGGTCCATCGCGAGGGTCAGGATCAGCGGATCGGGGGTGGGGGTCGGCTGTGTCATGCCGTGGGGAGATGGCGCGCGGCGCCGCCCGATCCAGGCTTCGGTATGTCCGGGCACGCGGCCTGTTCAGGGTCCCGTCGGGCCGCTAGAGAGCGCCCATGCGACGCAAACACCTGGACTTCGTGCATGTGGGCCGGGACGGCTGGCTCTTCCTGATCGGGGGTACCAACGGCGTCCTCGACCAGTACCGCGTGAGCTTCACCCGCTGGTGGCTGCTGCGCGGCTGGCGCCGGCTGATCGGGACGCGCGCCACCCGTGCCCAGGCCCTCGGCATCCGCTACCTGCACGTCATCGTGCCGGAGAAGCTCTCGGTCTACGACGACCGCGCCGGCGATCTCGCCTACGATCCCCGGCGCTCGCCCGCCCGGGCGCTCGCCCGGCGGCTCATCAACCATCCGGCCTTCGTCGATCTGCTGGCCCCGCTGCGGGCGGCGCGCAACGGCCCCGTTCCGCTCTACCACCGCACCGATACGCACTGGAGCTACGACGGCTGCCTGCTTGCCTACCGGGTCCTGATGCGGGCCTGCGGGGCCGTTCCCCCCGCCGGCCTCGACGCGCGCGAGCGCTACGAGATCACCTCCGTGCGGGACCTCGGCTCGAAGATTCCGGAGGCACCGGTCGAGACCACGAGCCAGGGCGTGATCGATATCCTGGCCCGCCGCGTCTACGCGAGCCCCCTCGTGGAGGCCTACGAGGACGCCGGCCGGGCCCCCGACCTCCATATCGGCGCCCATGTGCGCTTCCGGAACGAATCCCCGCAGGCCGATCCCCGCACCGTCGTGCTGTTCGGGGATTCCTACGCGCATTTCGCGCCGATCATGCTCAGCGGCCTGGTCGCCGAGACCTTCCGCGAGGTGCACTTCATCTGGTCCTCCAGCATCGACTGGGGCTACGTCGCCGCCGTGAAGCCGGACCTGCTGCTGTTCGAGATCGCCGAGCGCTTTCTCGTCCGGCTGCCCGACGACACCTTCGACATCGCGTCCTACCAGAAGGGCGAGCGCCTCGCCGAAGCCGCGCCGGCGCCGGTCGCCGCGCCGGCCATGGCCGAGGGGGTGGCCGCGCAGGGTTGAGCGCCCATCTTGACCCTGAACGGGGCTGGGACGACCGGGGCGGCCCGGCGCCGGGATCGGACGGGGAACATCGGACATGGGACTGCTCGTCGACGGAGCCTGGCAGGACAGCTGGTACGACACCAAGGCGAGTGGCGGCCGCTTCCGGCGCACCGACGCCAAGTTCCGGAACTGGATCACCGCCGACGGCTCCCCCGGTCCGAGCGGGGAGGGCGGGTTCCCGGCCGAGGCCGGGCGCTACCACCTCTACGTCTCGCTCGCCTGCCCGTGGGCCCACCGCACCCTGATCGTGCGGGCCCTCAAGGGCTTGGAGGAGGCGATCTCGGTCTCGGTGGTCGATCCGCATATGGGGGCGGAGGGCTGGGTGTTCGGCGATTCGCCCGGCGCCACGCCCGACACCGTCAACGGCGCCACCCGCCTGTACGAGGTCTACCTGAAGAACGATCCCGGCTTTACCGGCCGCGTCACCGTGCCGGTGCTATGGGACAAGCGGCGCGGCGTCATCGTGTCGAACGAGTCGGCCGAGATCGTCCGCATGCTGAACGGCGCTTTCGGGACCGGGGAATCCGACCTCTACGCGCCCGACCTCTACCCGGCCGACCTCGCGGGCGAGATCGACGCGGTCAACGCCCGGGTCTACGACGCCGTCAACAACGGGGTCTACAAGGCGGGCTTCGCCACCGGGCAGGACGCCTACGCAGAGGCCTTCACCGCGTTGTTCGCCGAACTCGACGCCCTGGAGGCCCGCCTCGACGCGGCGCGCTACCTCTGCGGCGACCGGCTGACGGAGGCGGACATCCGCTTGTTCACCACTCTGGTGCGGTTCGACGCCGTCTATGTCGGGCACTTCAAGTGCAACCGGCAGCGCATCGCCGATTATCCCAACCTGTCCAACTACCTGCGCGACCTTTATGCCCTGCCGGGGGTCGCCGGGACGGTGAACCTCACCCACATCAAGCGGCACTATTACGAGAGTCATCCGACCATCAACCCGACCGGCATCGTGCCGCTTGGGCCCGCCCTCGACTTCGCGGCGCCGAACGACCGCGCAGCCCGCTTTCCGGCTTGAGCCGGGAGCCGGCCCCTCGACAGATCGGCGCCCAGCCTTACATCGGAACCATGACGCTGCTCCCGACCGCCCGCCTTCTCCTCCTCGCGACCCTGCCCGCGCTCGCGGCCACATCCGTATCGGCCCAGACCGCCGTGAAGCTGGAGGGCCGCTGCGAGAAGCTCGTGATCGCCGGCAAGGACGTGACCGCCTCCTGCAAGAACACGCTGATGAACACGGTCTCGCGCAACCGCACGAGCTTCGACTTCGCCGCCGAAGGGCGCGCCCTGAGCTTCAGCGGCAACGGCGCCCAGCAGGAGCGCACCGAGGAGACCGACCCGCTCCAGCCCATCAACCTCGTGATCCCGAGCGAGACCACGAAGGACGGCGTGGTTCAGGGCCCCCTGGTCGCCGTCGGCGCCTGCGCCTTCAGCACGCCGGAGCCGGGCAAGACCGCGATCACCTGTGAGGCGAACGCCGCCAAGGGAACCTACCAGGGCACCTTCGTGACCGATGCCAAAACGCCCGGTTCCAAGACACCGGGCACCGAGGCCGGTGGGACCGCACCGGCCCGCTAGGGCCGTCTCGCATCGACGGCGTCGGCCGCCCAAAGGGCAGAACGCGGGTGATCGAGGCGATTGCGTGTGGACGTCCGCTCTGGTCCGAGCGCACGGAGTTCCCATCTCTTGACGCAGGACGGGACGGACGGACAGACCGGACCCTCCGACGGATCCAAACGAAGGCCTTGAGGACGTTATGCTGAACGATGCGCCGATGCCGGGCGAGACCATCAAGGACGTGACCACGGCGAGCTTCCGCCAGGACGTCATCGCCGAGTCGATGCAGCAGCCCGTGCTCGTCGATTTCTGGGCGCCCTGGTGCGGCCCGTGCAAGCAGCTCGCCCCCGTGTTGGAGAAGGTGGTCGCGGGCAGCGCCGGCCAGGTGAAGCTCGTCAAGATGAATATCGACGAGCATCCCTCCATCGCCGGTCAGCTCGGCATCCAGTCGATCCCGGCCGTGATCGCCTTCGACAAGGGCCAGCCGGTGGACGGCTTCATGGGCGCGGTGCCCGAGGCCCAGATCAAGGAATTCATCGCGCGCCTCGCCGGTCCCGCTGGCCCGACGCCGATCGAGGCGGCCATGTCCGAGGCCGAGGCACTTCTCGGGACCGGCGACGTCGCGCAAGCCGCGCAACTCTACGCCGCCGTGCTCTCCGAGGAGCCCGAGAACGTCGACGCGATCGCGGCGCTCGCCAAGATCCAGCTCGACCTCGGGGACATCGAGAACGCCAAGCAGCTCGTGGCCATGGCCCCCGCCGACAAGGCCTCCCATGCCGGGCTCGCCAGCGTGCGCGCCGCGATCGAGCTCGCGGAGCAGGCGGCGGCGCTCGGCGACCTCGGCGCCTTCCAGACCCGGATCGAGGCCGACCCGAACGACTTCCAGGCCCGCTTCGACCTCGCGCTCGGCCTCAACGGCCGCAACATGCGCGACGAGGCGGTGGACCAGCTGATCGAGATCGAGCGCCGGGATCGGACCTGGAACGAGGGCGCTGCGCGCAAGCAGCTCCTCACCTTCTTCGAGGCCTGGGGCCTGATGGACAAGGCCTCGATCCGTGGGCGGCGACGCCTCTCCACCCTGGTCTTTGCGTGAGGCCGCGAACGAACCGCAGGGGAACACGATGAGCACGCATGCGGGCTACAAGGGACCGGCCGATTGCCCCGGAGTGATTCCGGTGTTCCCGCTGCCCGGTGCGCTGCTCCTGCCGCGCGGACAGATGCCGTTGAACATCTTCGAGCCGCGCTACCTCGCCATGATCGACGACGCCCTGCGGAGTGACCGGATCATCGGCATGATCCAGCCGGACGTGGAGGCGGGCTCGTCGCCGATGACGCCGAAACTCTTCCGCGTCGGCTGCGCCGGCCGGATCACCCAGTTCGCCGAGACCGGGGACGGGCGCTACCTCATTTCCCTGACCGGCATCGCGCGGTTCCGGGTTGAGAGCGAGCTCGCCACCACCACCCGCTACCGCCGCTGCCAGGTTTCCTACGACGACTTCGCCACGGATTTCGAGGCGCGGGCCGGCGAGGAGGCGGTGGACCGCGAAGGGGTGCTGAAGGCTCTGCGCGACTTCGTCGAGGTCAACGACCTCAAGGTCGACTGGGCCGGCATCGAGGAGGCTCCCAACGAGGCGCTGGTGAATGCGCTGTGCATGATGAGCCCGTTCGGTGCCCGCGAGAAGCAGGCCATGCTGGAGGCTCCCGATCTCAAGACGCGGGCCGAGGTCTTGATCGCGGTGACCGAAATGGAGTTGGTGCGCGGGTCGGGTTCCGAGCCGACGCTGCAGTAGTTTTTCGATACGGCAGTAGTTTTTCGATACGGAAGGACACCCCCATGGCCGATGACACCCCGAGCCCCGTCGAGGCCACCCGCGTCGACCCCAAGCTCCTCGAGCTTCTCGTCTGTCCGCTGACGAAGGACACCCTCGAGTACGACGCCGCCCGGCAGGAACTGGTGAGCCGCTCCGCCCGCCTCGCCTATCCGATCCGGGACGGCATCCCGATCATGCTGCCGGAAGAGGCGCGCGCGCTGACCGATTGAGCGGCCTCCGCGGCATGTCCGATCGACCGACCATCGCCATCGTCGCCACCGGCGGCACCATCGCGATGAAGCACGATCCCATCACGGGCGCGCCGGTTCCCGCCCTGACGGGGGCCGACCTCGTCGCCGCGGTGCCGCGCCTGTCCGACCTTGCGCGGATCGAGGTGCTGGAATTCGCCAACGTGCCGAGCGCCTATCTGGGCCCGGCCCTGTGGCCTGATCTCAGCCGCGCGGTGGCGGGCCTGCTCGCGCGGCCGGAGATCGCGGGCGCCATCGTCCTGCACGGCACCGACACCCTGGACCAGACCGCCTATTTCCTGGACTTGACGCTCGCGAGCGACAAGCCGGTGGTGGTAGTGGGCGCCCAGCGCAACGCCTCCGAGGCGGATGCGGACGGCGCGCGCAACCTGCTCAACGCGGTCCGGCAGATCCTGGCCCAGGGCGCGCGCGAAGACCTGCGGGGGTTGGGCGTCACGGTAACGCTCAACCACAACATCAACGCCGCCCGCGAGGTGCGGAAGTCTCACACCAACAACGTCGAGACCTTCAATTCCGGCGAGGCCGGCTTCCTCGGCCATATCGACGAGGACCGGGTGGTCTTCGCCCGGAAGTCCCTGCGCCGCCAGACCCTGCCGCTGCCCGACCGGCTTGCCCGGGTCGACCTCGTGGCGATGGCGGCCGGCAGCGACGGTCGCCAGCTCCGCCACGCGGTCGCGGACGGCGCCGAGGGCGTGGTGATCGCCGCCTATGGCTTCGGCAACGTCAACGAAGCCCTCTACGACGCGGTGGTGGAGGCGATTGCGGCCGGCGTCACGATCGTGGTGGCGAGCCAGGTTCCGCACGGCCGGGCGCTCCCGGTCTACGGTTTCAAGGGCGGCGGTGGCACGCTGCGGGCTGCCGGCGCGGTCTTCGCCGACGATCTCACGCCCGACAAAGCGAGGGTTCTGGCGCTGCTGGCACTGCCCATCACCCGCGACCGCCAAGCATTGCAAGCGTATTACGATCGGTAACGCCAAGCTTCGGCCTGGTCATGGCCCGTTCAGACGCCTTCGGCAATAAGTTTCGACGTTCGATTGTGGGTGCCTGTCACAATCCTGCCGCTTCGGCGGGTATGCTCGTCGCACTCTCACTCGATCGTCTGCTTGAGAAGCCGTTGCGCCGCCCTGCGGGCGCGGCTGCGACGGACGCTGTTTGCCGAAGGATGATGCATGTCCAAAGTTGCGGTGGTTCTGGCGCTCGGAGCCGGCCTATCCTCGCCCGCGATGATCCCGGCCGCCGCCCGTGACGGTGGAAACTTCAACGGGGCTTGGTCGGTGGAACTCGTCACCGAGAGCGGGATGGTCTGCGACAGCCGCTACACCTACGCGGTCTCGGTGCAGGAGGGGCAGGTGCGCCTCACCTCCGCGTCGGCCGGCGCCACCCTGAACGGACGCGTCGGGCCGGACGGCACGGTGGGTCTCAACGTCTCGAACGGTACCGCCTCCGGCGCGGTCTCGGGTCGTCTCCAGGCCCAGACCGGCGGCGGCACCTGGAAGGTGTCGTCCCTGTGCTCGGGGCGCTGGACGGCCCGGCGCCAGACGACGCGGACCGCCCAGGCGGAGTAGCGCCGAAGTCCGGAACCCCGACGGGGTTCCGTCTTCGGTCAGGCGGCCGCTTTGGCTCAGGCGGCTGCGAGCCACTTGCGCGCTTCGTCGATATGCGCGCGGTCGAAGGTCTTGATCTGGGCGGGCGAGACCTTGCCGAAGGTGTCGGCGATCATCCGCAGCCAGGACGCGTCCGTCACCAGGGCGACGTGGCTGACGCCCTTCATCATGGCGAGGCCGAAGCGTGGGTCCTTGAAGAAGGCGGCCGGCTCCATGCCCTTGAAATCGCGCACGTCCTCCAGGAGCTTGAGCTTGCCGCCCTTGTCGAGGTCGGCCTGCATGGCGGTGATGACGGTGTTCATCTCGGCATCGGTGATCTGGCCGTCGACCACAATCTCGGCGACGCTCGAATCCGGCTTCTTGGTGTAGGTCAGCACGTGGGGCACTCCTCAGGGGGTCGAACGCGACCCGAGCGAACGTCGTGCCAGCGTTATAGGAAACTCTGCGGGTCCACGTCGATGGCGACCTTCACGTTGCCGCGAATCTTCGGGCCGCGCGCCAGCCACGCCCGCAGGTAGGTCTGCAGGTCGATGGACCGCTCGGTCTTCACCAGCAGTCGGAACCGGTAGCGGCCGCGGATCAGCGCCAGGGGCGCCTCGGCCGGGCCGAGCACCATCACGCCGTCGGGCGGCTCGGCGGCCCGGGCCAGCGCCTGCCCGTGGGCCTCTGCGACCTCGCGCTCGTTCGCCGAGACGATGAGGGCGGCCAAGCGCCCGAAGGGCGGCAGGCCCGCGGCCTCCCGGGCGCCGATCTCCTCCTCGTAGAAGCGCTCCGAATCGCCCGAGAGCAGCGCGGCGATCACCGGATGATCAGGCTGGTAGGTCTGGAGCAGGGCGCGCCCCGGCTTCTCGCCGCGCCCGGCCCGGCCGGTCACCTGTTGCAGCAGCTGGAAGGTGCGCTCGGCCGCGCGGGGATCCCCGGAGGTCAAGCCGATATCGGCGTCGAGAACGCCCACCAGGGTGAGGTGCGGGAAGTTGTGGCCCTTGGCGACGAGCTGCGTGCCGATGACGATGTCGCAGCCGCCCTCCGCTACGGTCTGGAGTTCGGCCCGCAGGCGCTCGGCTCCGCCGGGGAAGTCGCTCGACAGCACGATGACGCGCTTGTCCGGGAAGAGCTCGGCCACCTCCTCGGCGATGCGCTCCACTCCGGGGCCGCAGGGTGTGAGGTTGTCGAAGGTGCCGCATTCCGAGCAGGATTCCGGGCGCCGTTCCGCGTAGCCGCACTGGTGGCAGACGAGCGCCCGGCGGAAGCGGTGCTCCACCAGCCAGGTCGAGCAGTTGCGGCACTGGTAGCGGTGGCCGCAGGCCCGGCACAGGGTGAGCGGTGCATAGCCCCGCCGGTTGAGGAAGAGGAGCGCCTGGTCGCCCGAAGTCACGGTCTCCCGCACGGCCGCCACCAGGGCCGGGGCGATGAAGCGCCCGCGCTCAGGCTTGTCCGCGCGCATGTCGATGGCGGCGATGTCGGGCAGGCGCCGCCCCCCGAAGCGCTCCGGCAGGGCGATGCGCCGGTAGCGCCCGCGCTCGGCATTGACCCGGGTCTCGATGGAGGGCGTCGCGGAGGCCAGCACCACCGGGCAGTTCTCGATCCGCCCGCGTACCACCGCCATGTCGCGGGCGTGGTAATGCACCCCGTCCTCCTGCTTGTAGGCGGCCTCGTGCTCCTCGTCGACGACGATGAGGCCGAGATCCGCGAAGGGCAGGAATAGGGCCGAGCGCGCGCCCACCACCACGGCGATCTCACCCGCCGTCACCCCGGCGCGGATGCGCTCGCGGCGCTTGCCGCCCACGCCCGAGTGCCAAGCCGCCGGGCGCGCGCCGAAGCGCTCGGCGAACCGGTCGAGGAACTGCGCGGTCAGCGCGATCTCTGGCATCAGGATCAGCGCCTGGTGGCCGCGGCGGACGCAATCGGCCACCGCCTCGAAATACACCTCCGTCTTGCCCGAGCCGGTGACGCCCTCCAGCAGCACCGTGGGCGCCTTCGCCTCGGCCCCCGGCGGCGGCACCTTGCCGTCGGCGGCGGCTGCCGGCAGAGGGTCGCCGATGGCGTCCGTGGGCGGCGGCGCGTCGGGGGCGGGGTTCATCAGCGCGACGAGTTCCCGCACCGCCGCCTCCTGCGCCTCCGACAGGGGCACGCGGGCGTGGTCCGGGTCCGGCGGCTGGGCGACGGGCTCCGGCGCCAGGGCCACCGCCTCGAGGGCGCCGTCGTCGATGAGGCCGTCCACGACGCTCAAGGAAACGCCCGCTTCCTTGGCCAGGGCACTCTTGCCCCGCATCGCCCCGTCGGCCGCCACGGCCAAGACCTTGGTGCGCGCGGCCGTCGGCCGGGCCGGGGCCTTGCCGGAGGCGCGGACGCCGACCCGGATCGTCTCCGTGAGGGCCGCCTCGTCGGGCAGGCGCAGAGCCATGGCCAAAGCCGAGCCCTTCGGCGCCAGGGTGTAGCGGGCAAGCCAGTCCACGAGTTCGCGGAGCGCATCGGGCAGGGCCGGCACGTCGATCCGGCCGGTGACCGGGCGCAGGTTCGAGCCGCCGGGGCTCTGGCGCACGCCCCAGACCACCCCCACGGTCTCGCGCGGCCCGAGGGGGATCTGCACCACCTCGCCGACCGAAAGGTCGAGCCCGGCCGGCACGGCGTAGCTGTAGGCGCTATCCAGCGCCAGCGGGATCAGGATCTCGGCGACGCAGGGCATCGGTCGGGGCTTTGACGGAACATAACCGGAATATAGGTGCAACTGGACGTCAACGCGATGGTGCTCGCAGATTGCCTCTGGGGCGCATTGGCTTCTAAGCAGCGCAACCCCGCACCGCCCCGGATCCGATGACCCATCCCGCCGAGCCCTCAGCCGACGTACCGCCGCGCCTCGACCTGCGCGGGATCGGGCTGCGCTTCGGCGCAGTGCGGGCGCTCGCGGATGTCTCGCTCCAGGTCCGGCCCGGCGAGATCCTCGCGCTGCTGGGTGATTCCGGCTGTGGCAAGAGCACGCTCCTGCGGGCCATCGCCGGGCTGGAGCAGCCGGAGACCGGCACGATCCGCCTCGACGGCACCCTGGTGAGCGAGGACGGCCGCGGCGTCGCCCCCGAGGCGCGCGGCGTTGGGTTGATGTTCCAGGACTACGCCCTGTTCCCCCATCTCACGGTGGCGGAGAACGTGCGCTTCGGCCTCCATGGCAAAAGCCTCCAGGGCAGATCCGCCGCCGAGGCCCGCGCCATCGCGCAGGCGCGGCTGGAACAGGTCGGCCTCGCCGACCGGGCCAGGAGTTATCCCGGCACGCTCTCGGGCGGCGAGAGCCAGCGCGTGGCGCTGGCCCGCGCCCTGGCCCCGGGGCCGCGCGTCCTCCTCCTCGACGAGCCGTTCTCGAATCTCGACCGGCGCACCCGCGACCAGGTCCGCGACGACACCCTGGCGGTCCTGCGCGCCAGCGGCGCCACCACGCTCCTCGTCACCCACGACCCCGAGGAGGCCCTGGGCTTCGCCGACCGCATCGCCCTGATGCGGCGGGGGCGCATCGTGCAGGTCGGCACCGGGCCGGAGCTGTATCGTCATCCCGCGACGCGCTTCGCCGCCCGCTTCTTCGGCGACCTCGTCGAGATCGGCGGGACCTGCCGCGCCGGCATCCTGGCGACGCCGTTCGGCCCGGTCCCCGCGCCGGGCCATGCCGAGGGCGCCGCCGTCACTCTGTGCCTGCGCCCGGAAGCCATCCGTCTCGGCGCGCCGGGGGCGTCCCTCAGGGCCGTGGTGCGGGCGCGCCGCTTCCTCGGGGCCGCCGCTCTCCTCACCGTGTCGGCGGAGGGCGTGCCCGAGCCCCTGCGCCTGCCCGTGCCGGCGGACGACCCGCGTGAGCCTGGGGATACGGTCGGCCTGAGCCTCGACCCGGCGCACGGTTTTATTTTTGCGAGCGAGGCGGATTAAAACACAGGCCCGGGGCGAGCTTCAGTTCGACCCGGAGCAATAGTTTCGAATTGTTTTAAGTCCAAAACATCGTGCTTGTGTTTTCCTCGCCGATGCTTCTGAACACCCGCCACGTTTTGACGAAAGGGTGTCGGCGCCATGGCGGTTGGGATCAAGGCAATCGGGTTCGCGGGGCTCGCGCTGGCCGCCCTCATCGGGACGGCGTCGGCGGCCGAAGTGAACCTCTACACCACCCGTGAGCCCGGCCTGATCCGGCCCCTGCTCGACGCCTTCACCGCCAAGAGCGGCGTCACCGTCAACACCGTTTTCGTCGAGAAGGGGCTCGCCGAGCGCGTGGCGGCCGAGGGCGCCCGGGCGAAAGCCGACGTGCTGATGACCGTCGACGTCGGCAACCTCATCGAGCTCGTCGACCGCGACCTCGCCCAGCCGGTACGCTCGGGTGTGCTGGAGGCGGCGGTGCCCGCGACCCTGCGCGATGCCGAGGGGCGCTGGTTCGCCCTCTCCATGCGGGCCCGCGTGCTCTACGCCGACAAGGACCTCGCCGACCTCAAGGCCATCACCTACGAGGGATTGGCCGACCCGAAGTGGAAGGGTGGCCTCTGCCTGCGCTCGGGCCAGCACCCCTACAACACGGCGCTCATCGCCCACCACCTCGTCAAGCACGGCCCGGAGAAGACCGAGGCCTGGCTGCGGGCCCTGAAGGCCAACCTCGCCCGCAAGCCCGCCGGCGGCGACCGTGACGTCGCCCGCGACATCCTCGCCGACACTTGCGAGATCGGCCTCGGCAATTCCTATTACGTCGGCCTGATGCGCTCCGGCCGCGGCGGCCCCGAGCAGCAGAAATGGGGCGCGGGCATCAAGGTGGTGATGCCGACTTTCGCGGGCGGCGGAACCCACGTGAACATCTCCGGCGCGGTGGTGGCCAAGAACGCCCCCAACCGCGACGAGGCGGTCAAGCTCCTCGAATACCTCGTCTCCGACGAGGCCCAGGGGCTCTACGCCAAGGCGGATTACGAGTACCCGGTGAAGGCCGGCGCGCCGATCGACCCGCTGCTCACGGAGCTGGGACCGCTGACGATCGACGCCGTGCCGTTGGTGGAAATCGCCCGCAACCGCAAGGCGGCGAGCCTCCTCCTCGACACGGTGGGCTTCGACAACTGAGGGCTGCCCACGACCCGGTCATCGGAAAACGCATTTGAGACCAGCATGACCGGGGCCGTCCCCGCCCTCCCGCTCACCGGCCGCCCGCGCGGCCTCGCCTGGAGCGCCGCCGCCCTGGCGCTCTGCGCCCTGGTGCTGAGCCCGGTCGTCGCCCTCGTGGTCGCGGCGGGGGACGGGATCGGGGCCGGTGGGGCGCTGTGGCCCCACCTCGTCGCCCACGTGCTGCCGCAGGCCCTGCGCGACACCGCCCTGCTGCTGGCGGGCGTCGGCGTGCTGGTGGTGGTCCTCGGGGCAGGATCGGCCTGGCTCGTGGCGGCCTACGAATTTCCCGGTCGGCGCCTGTTGGAGGCCGGGCTGCTGCTGCCGATGGCGGTGCCGACCTACATCGTCGCCTTCGCGTATCTCGACCTGATGCACCCGATCGGCCCGGTGCAGACGACCCTGCGCGACCTCCTGGGGCTGACCCGGCCGCGCGATCTCGTGCTGCCCGAGATCCGCTCGCTGCCCGGCTGCATCCTGCTCCTCGGCTTCGTGCTCTACCCCTACGTCTACCTGCCGACGCGGGCGCTGTTCCTGATGCAGGCCGCCAACCTCATCGAGGCGGCGCGGATGCTCGGGCGCCGGCCCTCCGCCACCTTCCTGCGCGTCGCCCTGCCGATGGCGCGCCCGGCCATCGCCCTGGGGGCGAGTCTGGCCCTGATGGAGGCCCTGAACGACATCGGCGCGGCGGAATTCCTCGGGGTGCGCACCCTCACGGTCCAGGTCTACGCCACCTGGGTCAACCGCTCGGACCTCGCGGGTGCTGCCCAGATCGCCCTCGTCATGCTGGTGGCCGTCGTCGCCCTGGTGGCCCTGGAGCGCTGGGCCCGGGCCGGGCGCGGGTTCTCGGGGGGCGCCCAGCGCCCGCGCCGCCTCGCCCGGCAACGCCTGACGGGCCTGCGCGCCGGGGCCGCCCTGGCCCTCGGGCTCGTGCCCGTGGCCGTCGGCTTCGCGATTCCCGCGAGCTACCTCGTGCTCTCCGCGCTCCGCCGGGTCCGGCGCAGCGGCCTGCCCGAGACGATCCTTCCCGAGATCGGCAATACCCTGCTCTATGCCGGGGTCGCGACCGTGATCGCCGCCGCCATCGGCTTCGTGGTGGCGGCGGGCCCGCGCCTCGTCCCGCGCTGCTGGGGTGAGGCGCTGATCCGGGTGGCGAGCCTCGGCTACGCCCTGCCGGGCGCGATCCTGGCCATCGGCCTCCTCGGGCCCCTGGCTCTCGCCGACAGCGCCCTCTCGGCCGGTACGACGCAGATCTTCGGGGTTGCCCCGGCCCTGATCGGGCTCGGTACAGGGGGCGCCCTCGTCACCGCCTACCTCGTGCGCTTCCTGGCCGTCAGCATCGGCACCTGCGAAGCCGGCCTCGGCCGGGTGCCCCGCAGCCTGCCCGATGCCGGGCGGATGCTCGGGCGTGGCCCCGGCGCGACCCTGTGGCGAGTCCAGCTTCCCCTGGCCTGGCCGGCGGTGCTCAGCGGCGCGCTCCTGGTCTTCGTCGACTGCGTCAAGGAGTTGCCCGCGACCCTGCTGCTGCGCCCCCTCAACGTCGAGACCCTGGCGACCCACCTCTACGGCGAGGCCGCGCGCGGCACCTACGAGGACGGGACCGTGGCGGCCCTTCTCATCGTCGCCGTCGGGCTGGTGCCGGTGGTGATCCTCCTCCGGCTCGGAACCCCGCGTCAGGAACCTGCCGGGAATCAGGACCTTTCCGGGAAACAAGAACCTGCCGGGAATCATGCGGATCAACGCTTGACGCCGCCGCGTCTGTCGCCCTAGAAGGCCCTCGGTCCGGGTGCGTAGCTCAGCGGGAGAGCATTCGCTTCACACGCGAAGGGTCACAGGTTCGATCCCTGTCGCGCCCACCATTCCTTTCGAAGCCAGCCCGCCGCTTCGACGCTACTTCCTAAACATCATCATCCGTGGATCGGGCTGCCGGCTACAGTCAGGCAGCCGAGACCTTGTTGCGGCCTGGGGCTGCTCGATCGCCGCCCCGCCTTCACTGGTCCGGCGCGCGGCTGGTGATCCGCCGATGCCGCGGATCACCAGTGAGCCGTCGCGGGTTCAGGCCCGGCCGACGGCGCGTTTCAGCATTAGCGCAGGTCGGCCGAGCGCGTCGCGGCTTTGCCGCGCGTTCCCCCGTCGAACACACTCCGGCAGCCGGCGCTGAGGCTCGCGCGGTTGACCTTCATGCAGGAGACGATCGCGGTCCGGTCGGGAACCGCGGTCAGGCACAGCCGCATGACGTCGCCCCGGCAGAGGGCCGCCTGCTCGTCCTCATTCGCGCCAGCGGCTCCGGCGGTGAAGGCCGGCAGGGCAAAGCATGCCGCGAGAGCAATACGGCCGATCATGTCCATCTCCACGTCCCGAACACGGGTTGGGTCGGCAGGAAGCCGACCAGCTGGGGTTGGGAATGCGAACGGCGAAGGTAAGTTCCTCGCACGACGGGGGGCCATTCCGGGCCCGCGAGGCTGGTGTGTGCAGCGAGCGTTAGTAAAGCGTGTTTTGAAACAATCTGCCGCATTTGATGCAATGCGTCTGATTTGAATTCAAGAAGTTCTTGGCTGATCCAGTGACAAGAAAAGGGACGGTAAGGTTTTCGAAAGCATTCGCGTACCTTGTAAAGAGATCGATGGAATTCAGCAGGGCACGCGTGACCACGGCCGTTTCCAAACTTCCCGTAACCGTCGACGGCGCGGCCTCGCTGCGCACGCTACTGAGCGAGGCCGGGCGTGCTCCGGGCGTGCTCTGGACCATGCTGCGCAGCATGGTCGATGCCTGGCCCGACGAGGTCTACACCCGGACCCTGGTCGAGACCCGGCTGCTCGGGCAGCGCACCGCCTTCGTGGTCGACCCGGCGCTGATCCGCACCCTGCTGGTCGACGAGGCCAACAGCCTGGAGCGCGAGGCCTTCGTCACCCGGGCCCTGGCCCCGGCCCTCGGCTGCGGGCTCCTCACAGCCGATGGTGGATCGTGGCGCGCGCAGCGCCGGACCGCCGCGCCGATGTTCCGCCCCGAGCGCGTGCGCGACTTCGTCCCCGCCATGGCCGCAGCCGCGCAGGCGACGCGGTCGCGCTGGCTGGCACGCCCGGCGGGTGCGGGCGCGTTCGACCTGTCCACCGAGATGATGCGCACCGCCCTCGACATCATCCTGGCCACGATGACCTCGGGGGAGGGGGGCCTCGACGAGATGCGCTTCGGCGCCGCCATGGAGGACTACCTCGGCCAGACCAACTGGAAGATGGCCTACGTCATGTTCGGCGCTCCCGCTTGGCTGCCCCATCCGGGTGCCCGCCGGGGCGCGCTGGCGGCACGCGAACTGCGTGCTGCGGCCGCTGCGCTGATCGCGGCAAGGCGGGCCCGGGGCGGCGGCGGCAGCGACCTCCTCGGCCTCCTGCTGAACGCCCGCGATCCCGTCACCGAGGCGCCGATGGCCGAGGCCCTCCTCGTCGACAACCTGCTCACCTTCGTGGCGGCCGGCCACGAGACGGTGGCTCTCGCGCTGACCTGGCTGTTCCGGCTGCTCGCCGACCATCCGGCGGTGGAGCGGCGCATCCTCGACGAGATCGCCCGCGTCGGCACCGATTTCGCGGGCGATCCGGGCCGCCTCGACGCACTGGTCTACACGCGCCAGGTGGTGCTGGAGGGCATGCGGCTCTATCCCCCTGCGCCGCTGATCGTGCGCCGGACGACCCGTGACATCCGGCTCGGCGACACGGAGATTCCGGCGGGCCGCTCGGTCCACGTGCCGATCTACGCCCTGCACCGGCACCGCCTTCTCTGGGACCGACCGGACGCGTTCGATCCGGACCGTTTCGCCCCGTCCGTCCACGCGGCACGGGACCGCTACGCCTATCTGCCCTTCGGCGCAGGACCGCGCGTCTGCATCGGCATGGGCCTTGCGCTCCAGGAATGCCTCGTCATCCTGGCGACCCTGCTTCCCGCGTTCCGGCTGTCCCCGACGCGGCCGGGGATGCCCGAGGCCCGTTTCCGCGTCACCCTGAGGCCCCATGGCGGAATGCCGATGGTGCCGACCCGGCGGGTGGGGTGAGATGCGTATCGCCCGATACTCGCTGCCCTGGCGCCGCATGAAGGCGCCGGCCCCGGTGCCCCAACGCGACAGGGCCGCCTTCTCGACGGAGGAACGCGACCGCTTCGAGACGCAGGCCGAACTGCTCAACGAGACCCTGCAAATGGCCAACTACTCGGCCGTGACGCACCTCGCCGTCGTCTTCGCCCTGGCCTACATGTTCTGGGATAGCGCTTCGCGCCTCTATCTCGTGGGGCTGATGGCGACGATCTCGCTCATCATCGCCGCGACCCTCGGCACGACCTGGTACTACCGGAACACCTTCCGCAGCGAGGTGACGGAGACCGCCGTCCAGCGCGGCTCCTGGATCTCCAAGGCGCTCGCCCTTGCCCTGGGCCTGACCTGGGCCACGATGCCGGCGATCCTGATCCCGCCCGCCGATGGCGGCCACCGCATGGTGGCGGTGGCGGTGACGGCGGGCCTCATCTCCGATGCCTATGTGGTGGGGCCGTTCTTCTCGGTGGCCTTCCTGCTCGCGGCTCCGATTGTCGTCGGCGGGTTCATCGGCCTGGCCGGCTGCGACGCGCCCTTCGGCGCCTACGTGTCCGTCCTGCTGGTGATCTACGCGCTCTTCATCTGGTTCAGCGTTCGGCGCATGTCGCTGCTCTCCTACCAGCGCATCTGGCAGCGCGTGGTGATGCAGCACCAGGGTGAAACCATAGGCCTGCTGCTCAACGACTTCGAGGAAGGCGCCAGCGACTGGCTCTGGGAGACCGACCCGGACGGACGCCTGCGCCAGGTCCCGGCCCGCATGGCCGCCACCCTCTCGCGGGACCCGGCCAGCCTGCAGGGCGAATCCCTACTCGCCATCCTGGCCGACACGGGTCAGCCGGATCACGCAACGGCGCTGCGCACCGCCATGGCGATGCGCGAGCCGTTCCACGAGCAGGCCGTACGCGTGTCCGGCGCCCACGGGACGCGCTGGTGGAACCTCAACGGCAAGCCGGCCTTCGACCGCTACGGCGGCTTCCTCGGCTACCGGGGAGTCGGCTCCGATATCACGGTCAGCCGCGAGGCCCAGGCCCGCATCGCGTTCCTGGCCGGGCACGACACCCTCACCGGCCTGCCGAACCGGGACGCCTTCCAGGATGCGATCCAGGCCGTCTATCACGGCGGCGAGCACCCGGAGACCCCGACGGCCCTGCTCTGCCTCGACCTCGACGGCTTCAAAGCCGTCAACGACAGCCGGGGCCACGCCGCCGGGGACCTCCTGCTGGCGCGCGTCGCCGGGCGCCTCGTGCGCCTGACGGAGGGGCGTGCGCGCAACTTCCGCCTCGGCGGCGACGAGTTCGCGATCCTGTATCCGGGCGCGGGTCCGGAGGCGGCCGAGCATCTGGCCCGGCAGGTGATCGCCGAGATTCGCCGGCCCTACCAGATCGGCGTGTCCCTCCTCGAGGTCGGCGTCAGCATCGGCATCGCCCACGCCCCCCGGGACGCCCAGGATCCGGCGGCCCTGCTCGGCCGCGCCGATCTCGCGCTCTACAGCGCCAAGGCCGCCGGAAAGGGCTGCTGGTGCAGCTTCGACGTCTCCTTGGAGGATCGCGGGTTCCGCCAGCGCCAGCTCGATGCCGACATGCGCCTGGCGCTGAGGTCCGGCGAGATCGCCCTGCATTACCAGCCCCTCGTGGACCTGAGGAGCGAGCGCGTCGTCGGTCTCGAAGCCCTGCTGCGCTGGAACAAGCCCGGGGAAGGCTGGATCTCGCCGACCGAGATTATCACCATCGCGGAATCCACCGGTTTCATCATCGAGATCGGCCGCTGGGCCCTGCGCCGGGCCTGCCTCGATGCGCGGTCCTGGCCGGGCCTGCGGGTCGCGGTGAACATCTCGTCGATCCACGTGCGCCGTCTCGACTTCCACGACGAGGTCGCGGCGATCCTGGCGGAAACCGGCCTGGCTCCCGAAGGCCTTGAGATCGAGATCACGGAATCCGTGCTGCTCGACCGCGAGAGCGAGGTTCTCACCAACCTGAAGCGGCTGCGCGCCCTCGGCGTACGGATCGCCCTCGACGATTTCGGAACCGGGTATTCGAGCCTGAGCTACCTGACCGACTTTCCCTTCGACAAGGTCAAGGTCGACCGCTCCTTCGTGCGCGACCTGCAGGTACGCCCCGAGAAGATCGCGGTGATCGAGGCGATCGTCACCATGGCCCGCGCCCTCGCGATGGATGTGACGGTGGAGGGCGTCGAGACGCGCCAGCAGGAGGCGGTCCTGCGCCACAAGCAGTGCGGCACGGCCCAGGGCTTCCTCTACAGTCCGGCCCGTCCGGCAGCCGAGATCCGCGACCTCGTGCGTCGCCTCGACACCCGGAAGGCCTCGGTCGCCTGACGCGGGCCCGCGGGTGCCGCGCCCCGGCCGAATGTGCGATGATCGGGGCCGAGCCGGGCATCGGGCCGTGACCACGCATCTGCGCCTTCCCTTCACGCCACCCTACGACTGGGCCGGGCTGCACGCCTACCTGGCGGCCCGCGCCATCCCGGGCGTGGAACTGACCCGTCCGGGCCTCTATGCCCGGAGCGTGGCGCATGGGGGCGTGCACGGAACCCTGCGGGTGATGCTGGCGCCGGACGACGCCCTGCTGGCCACGCTGGACCTGCCCGTGGCGATGCCGGATCTCGCCGCGCGCCTCGGCCGTCTCTTCGACCTCGACGCCGACCCCCTCGCGATCGGCCGCGCCCTCGGGCGCGATCCGTTCCTGGCGGCCCGCATCCGGGAGCGCCCCGGCCTCCGGGTGCCGGGCGCCTGGGACGCCTTCGAACTCGCGGTACGGGCGATCCTCGGCCAGCAGGTCTCGGTCGCCGCCGCGACCCGCTTGGCCGGAACGCTGGTCTCGGCCTTCGGCACTCCGCTCGCCCGGCCCGGCACCGAGCCCGGCCTCACCCATGTCTTTCCGGCCGCCGAGGTCCTGGTCGAGGCCGATATCGCCCGCGTTCTCAACATGCCCCGCGCCCGTGGAACCGCCATCCAGGCCCTCGCGGCCGCCACCCTCGCCGAGCCGGATCTCCTGGCGCCGGGGCAGGGGATCGCAGCGGCGCGTGCGCGCCTCACGGCCATCCGGGGCATCGGCGACTGGACGGCCCAGTACATCGCCATGCGGGCCCTGCGCGAGCCGGATGCCCTGCCCACCGGTGATATCGGGCTGCTGCGCGCCCTCGCGGAGCCCGTCGGGCGTCCCACCGCACGGGAATTGGAGGCGCGCTCGCAGGCCTGGCGTCCGTGGCGGGCCTACGCCGTCCTCCATCTCTGGGCCCATGACGCCGCGCGGGGTGCGGGCGGCCCGGAACGGGAAGCACTGTCGGAATCCCGACCGCAGTCGATTGCGGAGCAAGAAGCGGGATGCGCGGAGGCGGCGGCGGGCGCCAAGGTGGAGCCATGAACCGGGGCACCCGAGCAGGAGTATCCGCCATGCCGCCTGTCGCGATCGAAGAAAACGCGAACGTCATCGCCCCCGGTCCGGACCGGGAGGATGCGGAGCGATGGGAGGCCCTGGCCGCGCGCGATCCGGCCTGGGATGGTCGCTTCGTCTACGCGGTCCGGACCACGGGTGTGTATTGCCGCCCCAGCTGCGCGGCCCGGTCGCCGAGGCCGGAGAACGTCAGTTTTCACGCCGGCTGCGCGGAAGCCGAGGCGGCGGGCTTCCGCCCGTGCCGGCGCTGCCGCCCCGACGCGCCGTCGCGGGCCGAGCGGCAGGCCGAGGCCGTCACCCGGGCCTGCCGCCGGATCGACGAGGCCGAGACCATGCCGGCCCTCGACACCCTCGCGCGGACCGCCGGGATGAGCCCGTTCCACTTCCACCGGGTGTTCCGCGCGGTCACCGGGATCACGCCCAAGGCCTACGGCGAAGCGCGCCGGGCCGAACGCCTCGCGACCAGCCTTGGCGCAGCGGGCAGCGTCACGGAGGCTGTCTACGCGGCCGGATACAATGCATCGAGCCGGTTCTACGCCACGGCGCCGCAGCGCCTTGGCATGTCGCCCGACGCCTATCGCCGGGGCGGCGCCGGCACGCGCATCCGCTTCGCGGTCGGAGCGTCCGCCCTCGGGGCGATCCTGGTCGCCGCCACCGACGCGGGCGTCTGTGCGATCTTCCTCGGCGACGATCCGGATGCGCTGGTGCGCGATCTGCAGGACCGCTTTCCCCGCGCTACGTTCACGGCCGGCGACGCGGGCTTCGCGCGCTGGATGGCCGAAATCGTCGGCTTCGTCGAGGCGCCGGGCCGGGGGCTCGACCTGCCCCTCGATATCGGCGGGACGGCGTTCCAGCAGCGGGTATGGACGGCGCTCCGGGCGATCCCGGTCGGCACGACGGCGACCTACGTCGAGGTGGCCCGGGCCATCGGCGAGCCCGCGGCCGCACGCGCCGTGGCGCTCGCCTGTGGGGCCAACCGACTGGCGGTGGCGATCCCCTGCCATCGGGTGGTGCGCTCGGACGGCGCGCTCTCCGGCTATCGCTGGGGCGTTGCGCGCAAGCGCGCCCTCCTCGATCGAGAGAAGGGCGCACTGACGGAAGGCTGACCCTCAGGAGCCGCCCGGATCGGTCTCCCCGTCCGGTTGCCCACCACCCTTCGGGCCCTCGCCCGGCTTGCCGTCGGTCTTCTCGTTGGGGTCCTTGACCGCGTCCGGCGCGGTGTTGGCGGGCTTGTCCTTCGGTTGCTTGTCGTCTTGGGCCGGCATAGAGTCACTCCTTGGGCGAACGGGGGCGGTCGGACTGGCCGTCGGACGAGCCGCCGGCGGGAGTGGGATTGCGCCCCTTCGGCGACCCGTCCCACGCGGCGTTGCGCGCCGCATCGGTCTGTCCACCGGAGCCCTGCTGGGTGATGGCGGCCTGCTCGGCCGATTGCTGGCCGCCGGCGACGGCGGGCTCCCCCGGCTTGCCGACGTCGGAATCGGGCTTGCGCGTGCCGACGATGGGGATGTGGTCGTTCGGCATCGCTATTCCCCCGCAGCCTGGCCGTTGGGCGCGGTGGCGCGGTCGATCGCCTCGCGGGCGTCGCCGGAGGTTTCGGCTTCCGCCTTCCGGGCCGCCTGGCCGATCTCGCGGACCTTGTCCTGTCCGGTCGTCCCGGCATCGGTGGATGTGGGCGGGGATGTCTCGCGCGGCGTATCCGTCATGCTGTCCTCCTGATCTTGGAGGCTCAACCGCCCGCGCGTGCCGAGGTTGCCTTCAGGCCCCCTCCGCCCGCCCGACCCGCGCATGGGCGGCGCGAAGCGCTTCGCGATCCGCCGGCAGCGACAGGGCCGCCTCGGCCCGCAGGAACGCGAGATCGGCCTGGACACGGGCTGCGGCCTGGAACTCCGCGCCGCCCAGATCGTGCAAGGCGGCGAGCGCCTTCTGGAGGCGCAAGCCCACCAGCAGGGTCGGGGCGCCGTCCCGGGCGATGGGGCCGAACGCATCCTCGAACAGTTCGGCGGCGCTGATGCCGGGCACCCGCAGGCGCGGATGGATCCGGGCCTCGGGGGCGGCCGCGCGACGCTCGTCCCAGAGGGCGAGCACCCGGACCAGGGTGCCAAGGACATCGATCGCCGTGCCGGGATCGTTGATGCTTGTGGAGAGCGCCCGCTGCGCCACCTCCGTGAGGACGATGATCCCGAAACGCGGGTCGTCGTCGAAGGCGCGCCGGTTGCCAATGACGAAGGCCTCGGCAATCCGGCTGCGCAGGGACTCGTCGGCCGCCCCGTCAATCTCCACCAGGAGCCGGCCGGGATGGACGAAGGCGCCCGGTAGCGCGGCCAGATGCAGGGTCACGCCGTGTCGTTCGGCCAGGGCGTCGAGGCCTTTGGCATCCACGTGCTGGAGATAGCCCGTCGCCCGGGCGGTGAGCCGGATCGCGCCGGGCGGAGCCGGCTGCCAGGGCAGGCCACCGAGATAGGGCGCCTAGACGCGGCGTCGCACGGCGTCGCTGGCGGCGGCCTCGATGGCGTCGATCGTCTCACCGACTCGCCCGAGATGGGACAGGGTGTCGATCCAGCGGACCAGCGTCGCCACCACGCTGATGAGTACGAGGAGCGTGATGCCGAACAGGATGACCCGGCCCTGGCTTCCGTAGAAATGCGTCTTCAGGGCGATCAGCCCGACGACGCTGTAGACGAAGGCGCCGATGAAACTCGCCACCGCCGTCTGTGCGCGGGTGTCCTGCATCAGCAAGGTCACCGCGCGGGGCGTCACGGTGCTGGTGGCGCCGCCATAGGCCTGCACGATGGTGGAGAGCGAGAAGGTCGCAACCGGCAGCATGCTGGTTGCGAGCACCGACAGGATCTGGTCGACGGCGTCGGACCCGATCGAGGCGCCGAGTTCCAGGGGGATCATCGGCGCGAACACTGCCGAGGCCAGGGCGGCGACCACCCCGCCGACGCTGAAGGCCGCGACCCGGATGAACGGGCGGCGACCCCAGCGGCGCAGGCTGTAGAAGGCGGTGGACACGATGGCGGCTTCCGGGCGGGGCTCGAAAGCCTGGGTTTTCGCGAAGGCCTCCGGGGCGTGGCCCGAAGGTCTTCGAAATCAGAAGTCTTCGACTTCAGAGGCCTTCGAACAGCGCCGACGAGATGTACCGCTCGGCGAAGGAGCAGGCGACGGTGACGATGCGCTTGCCCTGGAAGTCGGGCCGAGCGGCGAGCTTCAGGGCGGCGGCGACGTTGCCGCCGGTGGAGATGCCGCCCGGGATGCCTTCGAGGCGCGCGAGCAGGCGCGCCGTGTCGAAGGCTTCCTGGTTCGAGACGGTGATGACCTCGTCGATGATCGACTTGTCGAGGTTGTCCGGGATGAAGCCGGCGCCGATGCCCTGGATCTTGTGCGGGCCGGGCTGGCCGCCGGAGATCACCGGAGAATCCGTGGGCTCGACCGCCACGATCTTCAGACCGGGAAGGCGCGGCTTCAGCACCGTGCCGACACCCGTGATGGTGCCGCCGGTTCCCACGCCGGCCACGAAGGCATCGAGGTGGCCCTGCGTGTCGTTCCAGATCTCCTCGGCCGTCGTCTTGCGGTGGATTTCGGGGTTGGCCGGGTTCGAGAATTGCTGGGGCATGATCGCGCCCGGGATCTCGGTGAGGAGTTCCTCGGCCTTTGCGATCGCGCCCTTCATGCCCTGCGGGCCGGGGGTCAACGCGAGTTCGGCGCCGAGGAAGGCCAGCATCTTGCGGCGCTCCAGGGACATGGTCTCGGGCATCACCAGGATGAGGCGATAGCCCCGCGCGGCCGCCACGAAAGCGAGCGCGATGCCGGTGTTGCCGGAGGTGGGCTCCACCAGGGTGCCGCCGGGCTTCAGCTTGCCGGAGGCCTCCAGGGCGTCGATCATGTTGACGCCGATGCGGTCCTTCACGCTCGCGATCGGGTTGAAGAACTCGAGCTTGAGCAGGATCTCGGCCTCGACGCCGCGCTCCTTGGTGATGCGGTTGAGGCGTACCAGGGGGGTGTTGCCGATCGTCTCGGTGATCGAGCCGAAGATGTGGCCGTGGCCGGGCGTGCGGGTCGAAGCGGGGCTCTGGGTCTCGGCCATCGGGATCTCCTCGTCGGCGTGAGCGTTTCGCGGGGGCGCCGGCTCGCTTTCGAGCCGGTTTTCGCATGGCGAATGCAGAGCCGGGAGATATCGCGTCGGTACTGTCGAGGCAATCGACAAAGTCCCGCCGTCAAAGACAAATCTTCTCTGTCCGCGAGGGATTTTTTGCTGCGGAGAATGTCCCTATCGCAGATCAAGATAAGTAGAGAAGTTTGTTCCTTGGGTTCCTCTGTGCATCACGCGGTGAGCAGGGCCGCGCACAGCACGATCATGGTGGCGACCACGGGGCTGGCGGCGGCGATCATCATCGCGGCCGCGTGCAGGCTCGGCGGGCAGGTGTAGCGCGTCGCCTCACGGACGCCGCGCCGCAGGCCGTTGCTGCCGGTGGTCCATTCCAGCCTCGTGCCCATCGCGCTCCCCACGCCCGCCGGGACGGCAGGTCATGGGGGCACAGGGCGCCGAGGGACTTGAACAGGCCGTAAACCGGCCGGTCCCGGTCCGGATCGTCGTCAACGAAGGCTTAAAGCCGTCGCACACGACGCATCATACCAAATCCGATTGATCCCTTCCGGCGATCCCTGCGGGATCGCGTTCGGGAGCGCAGATCTGGGCTTCGCTCAAGCGCCGCGCGGGCTTGCGGATGCGTCACCCGCTCTGATCAGGCGGAGGACGTATCAGAGCGCGCGCTCGAAGCGCAGCTCCCCCTTCTGGCTCTTGATCACCAGCTGCGAGCCGACGAGGTCCCACTGGGCGGCGGTGCGCAGGGCGATGAAGTAATCCTGCTCGGAGGCGCCGAGGCCCTTGTCGCAAGGCTTCTTCGTGAGGGCGAGAGGGCCCACGGCGAGGTGCTGCTCGCGCAACGGGAAGGCGGTGGCCGCGAAGGTGTTGCAGCCGCCGTAACCGCGAGCGCGGTACTGCTTGTCGACCATGAAGCTCGGACGGTCGTTGCCGCCGAACGGCTTGCCGTTCAGGCTGACGGCGGTCCAGGTCGCGTCGAGGGGGAAGATCTTTTCCTGGGCCTTGGCGGCCGGAACGTACTGCTTCTTCTCGGGCTTCTCGCGGGCGTCGCGGCCGAAGCCCGTGACGTTGCCGCCCATCTGCGCGTTCGCTGCCGTGCTCATCGCTGCGGCCGCGATGGCGCCGGCCACCACGGCGATCTGGATCGCTCTCATCGTCTGGCTCCCCTCCTCAGGTCCGGTCCGTGCAAACCATGCGTCGCGCCGCGTCGAGCGCCGCAATCGTGGTCTCCCCGATCCGAAGGGCCGCCGGCGCTCACGCGCGCGAAACTCATCCTCGGGGTGTCCGTTGCGCCCCTTCGGATAAGATTCCAGCACAAATATGGTCAAGACGCCGTGAGGCCGGATTTACGCCGTGCAGAGGCTGATCCCCCGCAATCGGCGTGCGCAGCGCGGATTTCGTTGAACGAACCCGTCGGGCTGCCGTTGTCCGCCCGTATCGTCGAAGCAGTCGAGGGAGTTTCAGGGTGGCGGGATCGGACGAGGCAGCCGCGAGCGGCCTGCAGCCGGATGGCCTGGGGCCGAACACCATCAGCCCGGCCCAGTCGCGGGTGGCGCGGGCCCTGCTGAACTGGTCCGAGGCGGATCTCGCCGGCCGGCTCGGCCTCGGCGAGGCTTTCGTGCGGGATTTCGAAACCGGCGGCAGCGTGCCGGCCTCGGGCCAGATCGAGGTCCTCCGCAGCACCCTGATGGCCAACGGCGTCGTCTTCAGCGAGGCCGGCGGGGAATCCGGCGTGCGCCTCAGCCGGCAGGGCCAGGGCGAGGGCACACGGCTCGGCGACCTCAACACCGAGAACGACCGCTAAGCACGGATCCCGCTCGGGACGGACTTGGCGAGTGCCTTCAGGTCGTGGGCCGGATCGGCGGCCGCCTCGGGCGTCAGGTCGAGGCCGGCATCGAGGATGCGCCGGGCCGCCATGTGATCGGCGGGGCGGTCCACCGTTTCGACGCCGCTCAAGGCTCCGTCGCGAAAGCGGAATACGGTGAGTCCGATCTCGGACGGGCGCACGACGCTGGCATCGTCCGGGCGGGTCAGGCCGGCGATCTGGAGCTTGTGCGGGCCCTGGTCGCTCCAGAACCATGGGACCGCCGCGTAGGCAGCCGGGCGACCGGTCAGGCGCGCGGCGAGGCAGCGGCCCTGGTCGACGGCGTTCTGCACCGACTCGATACGGACGGGCTCCCCTTGCGCGAACCGGCTCGGCACCCGCGCGCAGTCGCCGATGGCCGAGATGGCCGGGTCGGAGGTGGCGAGGAAGGCGTCCGTATGAATGCCGTCGCCGACCGTGAGGCCGGCCGCCTCGGCCAGCTCCTGGTTCGCCACCACGCCGATGCCGACGAGGACGAGGTCTGCGGCGACGCGCGTCCCGTCCGCGAGCCGGACCGCGACGACCCGGCCGTCCGCGCCCTCCAGACCCGACACGCCCGCGCCGAACAGAAAGCGCGTGCCCGCCCGCTCGTGCGCGGCGGTGAAGAAATCGGCGGTCCGTGCCGAGACGGCCCGGGCCATCGGGTGGCCGGCGGCCTCGATCACGGTCACGGCGGGGCCGCGCCCGGCGCAGATCCCGGCGAATTCGAGCCCGATGAACCCGGCCCCCACGATGGCGACGGACCGGGCCGCGGCGAGGCCGGCCTTGATGGCATCCGCATCGGCGAGCGAGCGCAGTTGGTGCACGCCGGCAAGATCCGCCCCCGGTACCGGCAGGGCCCGGTTGCGGGCACCTGTGGCCAGCACGAGGTGGTCGTAGGCGAGGTCGCCACCGTCGCTCAGCGCCACGCGCCGCGCCGCCCGGTCGATCCCGGTCGCCACCACCTCCGCGCGGTGGACGATGCGGTGTTCGGCGAAGTAGGAGGCCGGGCGCAGGGACAGGCCGGCCGCATCGGTCTTGCCCGCGAGATAGGCCTTCGACAGGGGCGGGCGCTGATAGGGCAGGCCCTCGTCGCCCACCAGGATGAGAGATCCGGCATGGCCCGCCTCGCGCAGGGACGCGGCGGCCTGGAAACCGGCCTGGCCGGCCCCCACGATGACGATGCCGGCGTCGTTCATGCCTCGAACTCCGCCGTCACGGGGGACGGATTCGGCGAGAGCCGCATCTGCGGCAGCCAGCGCCCGCCATCCTTGGAAACGTAGTCCCAGAACGCGGCCGCGGCCGGCCCCAGCACCTTGTCGGCGCGCCGAACGGCGTACCAGTCGCGCCGGATCGGCAGGCCCTGGACATCGAGGACGATGAGGCGACCGCTCTCGAGTTCGGCCGCCACCGTGTGGGCCGAGATGAGCGCGATGCCGAGGCCGGCCATGACCGCCTGCTTGATGGTTTCGTTCGAGCCGGAATCGATTCCGAGCCGCGCCCGCTTGATCATGATCCCGGCCATGAACTCCTCGAACACCGTCCGGGTGCCGGAGCCCTCCTCGCGCACCAGGAAGGACTCCTGGGCGAGGTCCGCACGGCTCAGTCCGATCCGGCCGGCGTACGGGTGGCTCGGCGCCGCGATGATGACGATCGGGTGAGGGCCGAAGATTTCCGCCTCGATGGCGAAGTCGCGGGGCGGGCGCCCCATGATGGCGAAGTCGATCTCGTAGTTCCGCAGCGCCTCGACCATGTTGCCGCGGTTTCCCACCGTGAGGTTGATCTCCACCGCCGGGTGCAGCCCGACGAAGCCGGCGATCACGCCGGGCGCGAAGTACTTCGCCGTCGAGACCACGCCCATCGCCACGCGACCCCCGCTGCCGCCCTTCAGGGTTTCCAGGCGGTCGGCGCAGGTTTCCAGAACCGTGTTGATGCTGTTGATCGCCCAGAGCATTTCGCGGCCCGCATCCGTGGGTTTCAGGCCCGTGGGTGTGCGGTCGAACAGCATCAGGCCCGCCTCTTCCTCCAGCTGGCGGATGCGCGCGTAGAGGGCGGCCGACGTCACGTTGAGCTCCTGCGCGGCCCGCGTCATGGTGCCGAGACGGGCGACCGCGGCGACGGCTTGGAGCTGTTTGAGAGACAGGTTGCGCATGATTCGGTTCTAGTTTTTTTGGAATGGCTCGCAAGTTTTTTCAGAATTCTTTCGGTGATACGGTGTGGGCGATCGGGCCTCGGAGAGGCCGGCGGCCCTGGTGTCGAAGGGCGCTCCCGTGCCAAGGGGCTCCGATGTGATCGGCTTCCCCTGCCGTGGGGAGGCCCGGCTGGTCGGCAGGTCGTGGTCGGGATCGCCCGGCCTGGAATGGAAGAAGGACGGACGTTCATGTCGACGGTGTCTCTGGAATTCGGGTCCACCTTCGCGGATTGCCTCGCGCGGACGGTCGCCGCCGATGCGCGGCTCGCCGACGCCGCGGCCGTGATCGCGGCCTGCGCGGAGGCCGCCGTCGATGTCAGCGAGGTGATCGGCCGGGGCATGCTCGGCGGCGCCGATCTCGCCGCCACGGGCGGAAACAACAGCGACGGCGACGTCCAGAAGGCCCTCGACGTGCTGGCCCACGAGCGCTTCACGGAGGCCCTGCGCGGTGCGCCCGTGGCGGTCGTCGCCTCCGAGGAGGCCGAGGGCATGATGCAGCTCAACCCCGGTGCGCCGCTGGCGGTGGCGATCGATCCCCTCGACGGCTCCTCCAACATCGGCGTCAACATGGCGGTGGGGTCGATCTTCGGCATCCGCCCGGTAGTGGCCGGCGAGGCCGATTCGATCGCCTCCTTCACCACGCCGGGCACCGAGCAGATCGCCGCCGGCTTCGTCACCTACGGCCCGGCGACCTCCCTCGTGGTCACCCTCGGCCACGGCACGCAGATCTACACCCTGGACCGGGAGACGCGGACCTTCCGCCTCACGCATCCGCGCCTGGAGGTGGTGGCCTCGGCCAAGGAATACGCGATCAACGCCTCGAACGCCCGCAACTGGGACGGCCCGGTCAAGGCTTATATCGAGGATTGCCTGCGCGGCTCGGAGGGCCCGCTGGACAAGGACTTCAACATGCGCTGGCTCGGCTCGCTGGTGGCGGATGCCCAGCGGGTGCTCCTGCGCGGGGGCGTGTTCCTCTATCCCGGCGACAACCGGAAGGGCTACGCACAGGGGCGCCTGCGCCTCCTCTACGAGGCCGCCCCCATCGCCATGCTGATGGAGCAGGCCGGCGCTGGCGCCATCGACGGCGAGCGCCGCATCCTCGACATCGGCGCCACCGGCATCCACGAGCGCGTGCCGCTGATCTTCGGGTCCATCGACGAGGTCGCCTGCGTCGCAAAGTACTACGGTGGCCGCAATGCCGCCGCCGGCCGCTCGCCCCTGTTCGGGCAGCGCGGCCTGATGCGCAGCTAGTTCGCTCACAACGGCACCCACCCAGAATGTCGGCGCGTCATCCCATCATCTCGGTCACCGGCTCCTCGGGGGCCGGGACCACCTCGGTCCGCAACACCTTCGAGCAGATCTTCCGCCGGGAGGACGTGAGCGCGGTCTACATCGAGGGCGACGCGTTCCACGCCTATGACCGGGACACCATGCGGCGGATGATGGTCGAGGAGCCGAACCTCAGCCACTTCGCCCCCCGCGCCAATCTCCTGCCCGAGCTGGAGGAGGTATTCCGGATCTACGCGGATTCCGGCCGGGGACGCACGCGCCACTACGCCCACGACGCGGTGGACGCCGCCCATTACGGCATCGAACCCGGCACCTTCACGGCCTGGGAGGACTTCCCGCCCGGCTCCGATCTGCTGTTCTACGAGGGCCTGCACGGCTGCGTCGTCGACGACAACGTCGACATGGCCCGCTACGCCGACCTCAAGATCGGCGTGGTGCCGGTGATCAACCTCGAATGGATCCAGAAGCTGCACCGGGACCGCTCGTTCCGGGGCTACTCCACCGAAGCCGTCACCGACGTGATCCTGCGGCGGATGCCCGACTACGTGCAGACCATCTGCCCGCAATTCACCTGGACGGACATCAACTTCCAGCGGGTGCCGATGGTGGACACCTCCAACCCCTTCATCGCCCGCTGGATTCCCACCGCCGACGAATCGATGGTGGTGATCCGCTTCAAGGACCCGAAGGGGATCGACTTCTCCTACCTGATTTCCATGATCCAGGGCTCGTTCATGAGCCGTGCCAATTCCATCGTCATCCCGGGCGGCAAGCTCGACCTTGCCATGCAGCTCATCCTGACCCCGATCATCATGCAACTCGTCGAGCGCAAGCGCCGCATGGCTTGAGCGCGGCCACGAGCCTCCGGAGAATTCCACTATGAACGGCCCGATCATCTCGCCCTCGATCCTCTCGGCGGATTTCGCCAAGCTCGGTGAGGAGGTGCGCGCGGTGTCCGAGGCCGGGGCCGACTGGATCCACCTCGACGTGATGGACGGCCACTTCGTGCCGAACCTCACTTTCGGCCCGGCCGTGATCAAGGCCCTGCGGCCGCACTCGGCCAAGCCCTTCGACGTGCATCTGATGATCGCGCCGGCCGACCCCTACCTCGCGGCTTTCGCCGAGGCGGGGGCCGACGCGATCTCGGTCCACGTGGAGGCCGGACCGCACATCCACCGGTCGCTCCAGGCGATCCGGGATCTCGGCAAGCGCGCCGGCATCGCACTCAATCCCGGCACGCCGGCGAGCGCCATCGAGCCGCTCCTCGACCTCGTCGACCTCGTCCTCGTGATGACGGTCAATCCGGGCTTCGGCGGCCAGAGCTTTATCCCTTCGACACTGGAGACCATCCGGCGGATCCGGGCGATGAGTGCCGGTCGGGACATCGACATCGAGGTCGATGGCGGCATCGGGCCCGAGACCGTGGCGGAGGCCGCCCGCGCCGGGGCGAACGCCTTCGTGGCCGGCAACGCCGTGTTCAAGGGCGGGCCGGCTGGCTACGCGGAGCGGATCGCGGCGATCCGGGCGGGCGCGGCGGAGGTCGGAGGCGGCCCCCTCTCATGCTGAGGGCGCTGATCTTCGACGTCGACGGGACGCTGGCCGAGACCGAGGACCTGCACCGGCAAGCCTTCAACGGTGCCTTCGCGGATCTGGGCCTGCCCTGGTCCTGGTCCCCGGCCCGCTACGCCGATCTCCTGACCGTGATGGGCGGCAAGGAACGCCTGCGCCACTACGTCGAGACCGAGCATGCCGAGGAGGCCAAGGCTCTCGGGCCCCTTATGAGCGAGATCCACGACCGCAAGACCCGCCGTTACGGCGATCTCGTGGAGGGCGGCAGCCTCGCCCTGCGGCCCGGGGTGGGCCGGCTGATCGCGGAGGCGCGGGCGGCCGGACTCAAGCTCGCGGTCGCCAGCACGACGAGCCGCCCCAACGTCGACACCCTGCTGCGGATCAACTTTCCCGCCGGCGACGTCCCCTTCGATGTGATCGCCTGCGGCGACGAGGCGGCGCGCAAGAAGCCCGCCCCCGACGTGTTCGACCTCGCGCTTCAGCGTCTCGGCGTGGCGCCTTCCGAGGCCGTCGCCTTCGAGGACTCGGCCGCGGGCATCCGGTCGGCCCTCGATGCGGGCCTGCCGGTCATCGCCACCCGCAGCCGCTACACCGAGAGCCACCGCCTCGACGGGGCGTTCTCGGCCGTCTCCGACCTCGGCGAACCCGGCGCGCCGCATCGCCACCTCTCCGGGCATGCCTGGCCGGACGGCATCGTGACCCTGGACGCCCTGCGCGACTGGCACGCGCGCATCACCGCCTGATAGGGATCCCGGTCGATCGGGACCGGAGCCCGGGTCGGGCAGGCCCGCGCTTCAGTCTCGCGAAGACCGCCTCCCGCTCCGCTCCGTCGGCGCGCCCTCGGCGCGTGTCGGAAACAGCACCGCGCCGGCGACCGCCCCGAGCACGCCCGCGATCCCGAGCCTGAGCCAGCGCGGGGCAGGGCGCGCGTCCCGCCGCTCCGGCGCGTGAGGGCGAACATCCGTGGGGCGGGTCCCGGGGCGTCCCCGGTCGAGGGTTGGGCGCATCATCGTCCCACGATAGCGCCGCCGCGCCGGATAGCCACCGGGAAGGCCGAAGACCCGCCCCGGCGGCACCGTCCACGCTGCGGCGCAGCGTTGTCATCGGCGCAAGGCGCGGCCTATAAGCCGGCCAACCCCTTTCGTCCGGAATCGTGGCCGCCCCGCCCGGTGCGGTCCAGCGATCCGGCCTCGTTCCTACCTTCAAGGTCACGTCATGGCCGGCCATTCCCAGTTCAAGAACATCATGCACCGCAAGGGCCGCGTCGACGCGGTCCGCTCCAAGCTGTTCGGCAAGCTCGCCCGAGAGATCACGGTCGCGGCCAAGCTCGGCCTGCCCGACCCGGCGATGAACGCCCGCCTGCGCGCCGCCATCATCGCGGCCCGCGCCGAGAACGTGCCCAAGGACAACATCGAGCGCGCGATCAAGAAGGCCTCGGGCGCCGACGCGGAGAGCTACGACGAGATCCGCTACGAGGGCTACGGCCCCGGGGGCGCTGCCCTGATCGTCGAGGCCCAGACCGACAACCGCAATCGGACGGCCTCCGACGTGCGCTCGGCCTTCACCAAGTCCGGCGGCAGCCTCGCCGAGACCGGGGCCGTCTCCTTCATGTTCGACCATGTCGGCGTGGTGGCGTTCGACGCGAAGGTGGCGGATGCCGACACCATGCTGGAGGCCGCCATCGAGGCCGGCGCCGACGACGTGCGTTCGGACGAGTCCGGCCACGAGGTCACCTGCGCGCAGGAGGCCTACGGCGAGGTCTCGAAGGCCCTGGAGGCCCGCTTCGGCGAGCCGCGCCGTACCGCCCTGGTCTGGAAGGCCCAGAACATCATCGAGGTCGACGACGAGACCGGCGAGAAGCTCATCCGCCTCGTCGAGGTGATCGAGGACCAGGACGACGTCCAGAACGTCTTCGTGAATTTCGCCCTCTCGGACGCCCTGATGGAGAAACTCCAGGACTGATCGAAGACCGCGCCTCCCAAACCCGTCGGATCTTTCGCGGCGACGGATTCGGATTTCGTTCGGGCGCCGCGAGGGCTTGCCGATCCGGGCTCCGCTCCGGTCGAGCGGAGCCCGGGATCAGGCGGCCTTCACGGTCGCGAGGAACCGGTTCACCTCGGTTCCGAGGTGATCGGCCTCCTGCGCCAGCTCGGAAGCGGAGTCGAGCACGCAGGCGGCGGCTCCGCCCGTTTCCCCGGCCGACTGGGCGACGCCGCCGATGGTGGCCGTGATCGCTCCGGTGCCGGTGGCGGCCTCGCTCACGTTGCGGATGATCTCCTGGGTCGCCGATCCCTGCTGGTTCACCGCCGCCGCGATCGCGTCCGCGGTCACGCTCATGGTGCGGATCTGTGCGGCGATCGCCTCGATGGCGGTGACGGCTTCGCCGGTCGTGCCCTGGATCGCGTTGATCTGTTGCGTGATCTCTTCCGTCGCCCGGGCCGTCTGGTTGGCCAGTTCCTTCACCTCCGCCGCCACCACGGCGAAGCCTCGACCGGCCTCGCCGGCCCGCGCGGCCTCGATGGTGGCGTTGAGTGCCAGGAGGTTGGTCTGGCCGGCGATGCCGGAAATGATCCCGACCACATCGCCGATCCGGGCCGCGCCCGTACTCAGGGCAAGAACCAGTTGGCCGGTGGCGTCCGCGTGCGTCACCGCGCCCTGCGCCATCCGCGCGGATTCCGCGACCTGGCGGCCGATCTCCTGGACCGAGGCGCCGAGCTCCTCGGCGGCTCCTGCCACCTGGTCCACGTTGTGCGCAGCCATCACGGCGGCGCCGACCACGGATTCGGCCTGACCCGCCGTGCCTTCCGCCGTCCGCGTCATGGTTCGCGCCGTATCCTGCATCGCCGCCGCGGCCTGCGTGACACGGCTCAGGATGCCTCCCACGGTCGATTCGAAGTAATGGGCGGTCTGCTGCATGGCCTCCCGGCGCTGCGCCTCGGCCCCCGCCCGCGCCAGCGCGGCCTCGGATTCCAGCGCCCGCATGCGGTCCATCTGCGCCCGGATCGCGCCTTCGGATGCGGCCTGCGCCGCCAAGGCCGTCGGGATGGTGCGCGCCACCCAGGCCAGCACGCCCGTCTCGATGATCAGGATGACGGCATGGAGCACGACGCGCGCGAGGTCCGCGGTCTTGGCGCCGCCGGGGAAGATCAGGGCCGGCACCGTGGCGTTGAGGGCGAGATGGTGGCCCGCGACGGCCGCGGCACAGGCCACCAGGACGGTCCAGTCGCACCATGCGACGATTACCGCCATGCAGGCGAAGAAGTACATGTGCACGTCGATCTGCCACGGATGCCCGGCCAGCACGGAGGGGAGGATGGCGGCCATGCCGATGAGCGACAGGCTGCTGACCAGCCGCGTTGTCGGGCCGGTCGGAGAGCGCCGCCACATCAGCGTGCTGAGTCCGGCCATGAGGCCGGCGATCACCAGGGGCACCGCGAGCGCATTGTCGGCGAACCAGGCGCCGAGCGCGATGATCGGCAGGTGCAGCCAGAGAAAGGCGATGAGAAACCGGCCGAAAGTCTGCCGAAGGGTGTCGAGGTTCGTCATCACTGTGCCGTGTCCGTCGTGGAACTCAGGATTGGGAAGAAGGCGCACAGGCCGTCGCGAACCGCGCGTCGATGACCAGCCAAGCGCCGGAGGCATAGAGGCGGGCGACGAGATCGGACGATTCGGCTCGAACCACGAGGACGTTGCTCCACCCACCCTGACGCAGGATGGTGCCGCCCGACCGGGCCACGATTTCCGCTGCGTCCTGGCCGGGGGAAACGATCACCGCCAGGGTTTGCGACGCCGGAAGCGCCGTCACGGCAATCGGCAGAACCAGGGTCGCGAGCACCGCGAAACCACTGAGGAGGCGGATCAGAGGAGGAGATGACGCGACGTCGAGCACGAGGACGGCGATCCGTTCCGAAACTGTCCTGTGTCCATACGGGATGATACTTTAAGATGGGTTTACAGCGCCCCGCATGGTCGTCGAATCGGTAGGACTATCCTCGATTCATCGCAAAATTCGGTCTTATCTTAGTATTAGTGGGTTTGGGGTGGCCAATCATACGTGTTTTTTCGGAATATAGGCAAATTGAATGGATGGTGTAAGAGGGCCGACAATAGAGAAAAAGCTTACGTGATATCGGCGGACAGGACATCTATGTTTTAGGAAGGCATCCCGGCCGGTGCTTCGATCCCGTGATCCGACGACCGCCGAAACCCGGATTGGCATAACGTCCCGTTCACGGTATGTCCCTAACGCTCAGATCGGCGCGGCGTCCGCGCCCGGAGCCGTCCGATTCATGACCCTTCCCGTGCGCATCCTCGGCATCGACCCTGGTCTTCGCCGGACCGGCTGGGGCGTGATCACCGCCACGGGCACGAAGGTGGCTTATGTCGATTGCGGTGTCGTCACCTCGGATGGGGACCTGCCGCTGGCGCTGCGCCTGCGCGAGCTCTACGAGGGCGTCACCCGCATCGTCGAGGCGTTCCGGCCCGACGAGGTCTCGGTGGAGGAGACCTTCGTCAACAAGGACGCGCAGGCGACCCTGAAGCTCGGCCACGCCCGTGCCGTGGCGCTCCTGGTGCCGGCGCTCGCCGGGATGCCGGTGTTCGAGTACTCGGCCAACCTCATCAAGAAAACGGTGACGGGCTCGGGGCACGCCGAGAAGGTGCAGGTCCAGGCCATGGTGAAGTTTCTGCTGCCGAAGGCCGCGTTCAAGGTAGCGGACGCGGCCGACGCTCTGGCCATCGCGTTGGCCCATAACAGCCACCGGGGCACCCACGCCCTCAAGATCAAGCACGCGCCCGTGCCCGGCGCGAGCGCCCTCGCGGCCTCCCGGATCGCCGCGGCCCTGGCACGCGGCTGAGGCCCGCGTCACCCACCGCCGGCGGGGTGGGCTTTCGACTGGACTCCGGGCGTACCGCCGTGCTGTTCGTCCGCCCGAACCTTTCGGCGAGATGGAGCGGGGCGGAATGGCACGGGAGCGGGCACGTCCGAAACTGTCCATGCCGGAGACGATGCGCGCCGCCCTGGCGGCGGCGTTGCCGGCCTGCCGGGACCTCGGTTCGGCGACGACCCTCGCCGGCCTCGTCGTGCTGGCCAAGATGGCCCTGCGCGCGGTGCTCGTCGATCCGACCGAGCCCGCGCGCTTCCAGGAGGACGTCTTCCTCGTGGATCTCGCCTGCACGATCCTGCTCGCGCCCTACTGGATGGCGATGTTCCGGCGGATGCTCGGCGGCGGCGGCAGCCTGCCCGAGATCGTGACCGGGCGGGCCGGGCCGTTCCAGGCCTTCCTGGCGCTGGAACTGTTCTGGCTCCTCGTCGGGGGCCTGCTCGACCGTTCGTTCTCGCCGGGCGGCGTCGGCCAGGGGCAGGTGATGCTGGGGCTTGCGGCCTGGGCTTGCATCCTCGCCCTTCAGATCTGGACCAGCATGCTCGCCCCGGCCCTCGCGGTCGGTGCGCCCGAGGCCACGCTGCGCGGGGTCGTGGCGATGACGCGCGGGTCGGCCGCGCGCATCGGCGTGATGCTGGTCGCCCTCATCATGCCGCTGGGCCTCTTCGGACGGATGCTCACCGAGCCGGAGCGCGCCGGGGCCGACATGCCGGCACCCGTGCTCGCCCTCCGGATCTTCGCGTCGAGCCTCATCGAGATGGCCCTGCTCGTGCTCGTCACGGCGCTCCTGGCGGAGACCTACCGCCGCCTGCGCCCGCAGACGTGAGCCCTATTCCACCGCCTTGAACTCGCCCTCGAGCCGTAGCGAAACCTCGTCGCCGAGGATGGGCAGGAAGGCGTTGATGCCGAAATCCGAGCGCTTGATCACTGCCCGTCCGTCGAAGCCGACCGTGTAGGCCTTGTTCACCGGGTTGATCCCGGCCTGGTTGAAGGTCGCATCGAAGCCCACCGGCTTCGTCACGCCCTTGAGGGTCAGGTCGCCGTTGACCCGGGCGGTGGTCGGGCTCGTCGGTTCGATGCTGGTGGCCGTGAAGGTGGCCTTGGGGAACTTGGCGGTGTCGAAGAAGTCGGGCGTCTTCAGGTGCTGGTTGAGCCGCTCGTTGAGGCCGTTGACGCTGTCGGTGCCGATGGTGACCGTGAGGCGCGACTTTGCTGGCTCCTTCGGATCGAGGACAGCCTCGGCGTTCACGTCGGTGATCTGACCGTAATAGGTCGAGAAGCCGAGATGGCTCACCGACCAGGTGATCTTGCCGTGCGCAGAATCCAGCACGTAGGCGCCGGGCCGGACCTGGGTCGGGTCGCTCGATGGGCTGGCCGGTGCCGGCGCGGACCCTTGAGCGGCGAGGGGCCCGGCGGTCAGCATCAGGGCCAGGCAGAGGGGCAGCGCGATGGGGCGCATCGGATCGGTCTTCCGTGGGTTCGGGCGTGGGATCGGGACGAGACGGACCCTTGATTCCACGAACGTTCGGCCGCCTCAAGGCGCCGGGACGGGGCCTGCCCGGCAACGCCTGACACGTCGACCCCTTCTGGCGCATGGCGCTCGCCCGCACGGACTTGTAGGCAGGCACCGCGGGCAGGGAACGACGGTGGCGCGATGATCGGTAAGCTCAAGGGCGTGGTGGATTCCTACGGCGAGGATTTCGTGATCCTCGACGTGCAGGGCGTCGGCTACGTGGTCCACTGCTCGGCCCGCACCCTCCAGCGCCTGCCCGGCATCGGCGAGGCGGCGGACCTCGCCATCGAGACCCATGTGCGCGAGGACATGATCCGCCTGTACGGCTTCCGCTCCGATGCCGAGCGCGAGTGGTTCCGCCTGCTCCAGACCGTGCAGGGTGTCGGCAGCAAGGTCGCGCTCGGCCTGCTCTCGGTCCTCGAACCCTCCGCGCTCGCCAGCGCCATCGCCATAGGGGACCGGACCGCGGTCGCCCGCGCGCCGGGCGTCGGGCCGCGCCTGGCCGCCCGCCTCGTCGCCGAACTCAAGGACAAGGCGCCCGCCTACGCGCCGATCGACCCGGCGGTGATCGCCCTCTCGGGCGCGGTCGAGGATCGCACGGCGCCGCAGCCTGTGACGGACGCGATCTCGGCCCTGGTCAATCTCGGCTACGCGCCGGTGCAGGCGTCCGCCGCCATCGCCACGGTCCTCAAGGGCGCCGGCGAGGGAGCGGAGGCCAAGACGCTGATCCGCCTCGGATTGCGCGAACTGGCCCGCTGAGCCGGGTGCTCGGGCGTCACAGAGCCGAACAATGACGGGCGTCATAGGGCCCAAGAATGATTCGTGCGCGAGAGAATTGTGCCCCGGAAACCCCCGCGCCCGTTGCCAGATCGCCCAAGGAACGCTAACTTGTTGAAAGGAAAGCAGTTTTCAATTGTTCTAAGGTGATGTCCAAGCCGATGAGTGGGCTCGACTTTCGGGCTCGCCATCACCGTCGCCTCAGATTCGACGAAGTGGCCGGGTGGAAACCCCAACTGGCGGCCTCATCCCACGGCACGAGCCTCGCACGCGTCACGGTCCCGCATGATCGTCTGTTCCTGCAACGTCCTGTCCGATCGCGCGGTGCGCGCTTGCCTGCATCGCGGCCCGGATTGTCCTCGCACGCCGGCCCAGGTTCAGGCCTGCCTCGGGTGCAGCCCGAAATGCGGGCGCTGTGCCCGCACCATCCGCGGCATCCTGCAAAACGCCCTCGACGAGGCCGCGCATGCGTGCACCGCGACTTGCGCGAGCTCCTGTAGTTTGGTCAAGGTCCAGACTGCGGAGGAGGGGATCGCCGCCTGAGTGCCCATTCCGGGTGCTGAAGCTCCCCTCCAGCCAAACGTGCCTCAAGGGAGATTGGGCGGATGAAGGGTGATGCGAAGGTCGTCGAGTACCTCAATCGGGGACTGCGCAGCGAGCTCACGGCGGTCAGCCAGTACTGGCTCCATTTCCGCATGCTCAACGATTGGGGATACATCGATCTCGCCAAGTTCTGGCGCAAGGAATCCATCGAAGAGATGCAGCATGCCGATCGCTTCGTCGATCGGATCCTGTTCCTCGACGGCTTCCCGAACCTGCAGGAACTCGATCCCCTGCGGATTGGCCAGAACGTCCAGGAGATCATCGAGTGCGATCTCGCCGCCGAAAACGAGGCGCGCGCGCTCTACCTCGAAGCGGCCAAGTACTGCGACTCGATCAACGACCGCGTGTCGAAGCGCCTGTTCGAGGATCTGGCCGAGGACGAGGAAGGCCATATCGACTTCCTCGAGACGCAGCTGGAGCTGATCTCGCAGATCGGCCTGCCGCTCTACGCGCAGAAGCATATCGGCAGCCTGGAGCCGATCGCGCCGGAAGCCGAGTAAAGTCGCCGCGCCGGGCTTACGGGCCCGGCGCTTCAGGTCTCGAAGACGCGTTGGTAGATCTCGCGCAAGGGCAGGACGACTCTGATCGCTGGCAGTTCGAGCAGGGTATCGAGGCCTTCCAGCACCCTAAACCCGCCCCATTGACCCGCCACGCGATCGTAGACTTCCAGATGGGCCCTGTCCCGCGCCACCAGCACGTAGTGCTGAAGGGACGGAAGACGCTGGTAGACCTGCCATTTCTTGATCCGATCCCGAGCCTCCGTTCCCGGTGAGAGAACCTCGAATAGGACGCTCGGAGTATCGACCGACGTCGCTCCCGGCTCGATATCGCCGCAGACCACGATCACGTCGGGCAGCATCGCCGCGTCGAGGGATCGGCTTTTCATGAAAAACGTTTCGTTGAACGCCTGGCACGATGAGTTGGCGGCATCGAACTGATTGCCAAGGCGACGGGCGATGTTCTGCACGATTCGCGCGTGCTCCTAGCGCGCCCCGACCATCATCCGGACGACGCGTCCGCCGATCAGTTCCCAGCGCTCGTTGCGGGGCTTGTCGGCCAGCAACTCCTCGAAATCGTCGAGAGCCATCCAGTCGAATTCGTGCGATGCACCGCCCACGGCGAGGTCCCCGCGCTTCAGCGGCCGGCCGCCCGCATGGACCCCGTACCGCGATCGGAAAGTAGCGCGAACGGCGCCGTTATGCGACATCGGCCGCGAGAACAGATGATGGACGCGGGCCCCGGCCCCCACCGAGAATCCGTGTGAGCAAACCTCCGAGACCCGCCTCCAAGGCGACGGCGCCGAAATCGCCGACCCTGCATCCGCTGCCCGAATCGCTCCTCACCCCGGAGAAGCGCGAGGACGATCTGGAGCAGTCGATCCGCCCCCTCAACCTGTCCGAGTTCATCGGTCAGCGGGCGGCGCGCGCCAACATGAGCATCTTCATCGAGTCGGCCAAGAAGACCGGCTCGGCCCTCGACCACGTGCTGTTCGTCGGCCCGCCCGGCCTCGGCAAAACCACCCTGGCGCAGATCGTGGCGCGGGAGCTCGGGGTGAACTTCCGCTCCACCTCCGGCCCGGTCATCGCCAAGGCCGGCGACCTCGCGGCCCAACTCACGAACCTGGAAGAGCGCGACGTGCTCTTCATCGACGAGATCCACCGCCTCAACCCGGCAGTGGAGGAGATCCTCTATCCGGCGATGGAGGATTACCAGCTTGACCTCATCATCGGCGAAGGGCCGGCCGCCCGCTCGGTGAAGATCGAGCTGCCGAAATTCACCCTCGTCGGCGCCACCACCCGCGCCGGGCTCCTCACCACCCCCTTGCGCGACCGCTTCGGCATCCCGATCCGCCTGGAATTCTACGACGTCGACGAGCTCGAACTCATCGTCAGCCGGGGCGCTCGGGTGCTTGGCCTCGGCATGTCGCCGGAGGGCGCCAACGAGATCGCCAAGCGGGCACGGGGCACGCCCCGCATCGCCGGACGCCTGCTGCGCCGGGTGCGCGACTTCGCCATCGTGGCCGATGCCCCCACCGTGACCCGCGCCATCGCCGACCGGGCCCTGCAACTCCTCGACGTCGACCCCGCCGGCCTCGACGTGATGGACCGCAAGTACCTCACGATGATCGCCAAATCCTTCAACGGCGGCCCCGTGGGGATCGAGACCATCGCGGCGGCGCTCTCGGAGCCCCGCGACGCCATCGAGGACATCATCGAGCCGTTCCTGATCCAGAAGGGCTTCGTCCAGCGCACCCCGCGCGGGCGCATGCTGACCCCGCACGCCTTCCGGCACATGGGCTTTCCCGAACCGCGCCGCGAGGGGGGCGGCCAGTTCGGCCTGTTCGGCGGCCAGGACGATCCGGAGGCATGAGCGAGCCGCCCGACCCCGCCGCCGGCCGAACGGGCCGGATCACGCGGCGACGCCTGGCGCAGGGGCTCGGGAGCGTCCTCCTGCTCGGAGCCGGCGCCTAAGCCGTGGGCAACGGCCCGATCTCGCTCAAGGTAACGCGGCATCGCAGTCGTCTTCGGCGGCCTCGGGGTGAGCATCGCCCCGGTCCGCCTCGGCGTCACGCCGGAAATCGTGCTGGTTGAGGTTTCGGGGGCGGCCTCCACCTAAGCGGCGTCGTGGATCGGGCCGGGCCCGCTTCGGCCCCGCGTCGGAAGATCGTCGCGCGCCGCCGCCATCCGCCCCACAGGGAGACTCGCCGTGAGCGAAACCGCATCGTCCGGCATCCACACCATGCCGGTCCGGGTCTATTACGAGGACACCGACTTTTCTGGCTTCGTCTATCACGCGAGCTACCTGCGCTTCATGGAGCGCGGGCGCACGGAATTGCTGCGGACCCTGGCGGGCGACCAGTCGGATCTGCACCGGGACGCCGCCGGACTGCATTTCGTCGTGCGCCGGATGGTGATCGACTACGCCAAGCCGGCCCGGATGGACGACCTCCTCGACGTGCTCACCTGGACCGCCGAGATGAAGGGGGCCTCCATGCACCTCGCGCAGGAGGTCCGACGCGGGGGCGAGCGCCTGGTCAAGGCCGAGGTGGTGGTGGCCTGCGTGCGCGACGGCCGCGCGATCCGCCTGCCCGACGGCCTTCGCGCCGCTTTCGGTCGTGCATCCGGGCCCGCTCCCTCAACCAATCCTTAACCCTGACGGGTGCTTAAACTGTCTCACGCAAAGGCATGTCGCACCGCAACCTCGGGACGGCCCGGCCCTTACTTTCGACAGATTCGCAAGCCACTGAGCTTTGAAATACCTCAAGGTTCCGGTTGAAACGCGACGGCCGGACCCCTGGTCCGGCAGCGGCCCCGCCCTGGGTTTTTGCAAGGATGCTGTGATGAACCCAGCCGATGCCATGCAGGCGATGCCGGCCCCCGACATGACGCTGCTCGGGCTGTTCCTGCAGGCCCACTTCGTCGTCAAGGTCGTGATGCTCGGGCTGATCGGCGCCTCGATCTGGTGCTGGTCGATCATCGTCGACAAGACCCTGCTGTTCCGCCGCACCAAGGCCGAGATGGACGCCTTCGAGGAGGCGTTCTGGTCCGGCCGCTCGCTGGAGGAGCTCTACCGCTCATTCAACGACCGGCAGCCGGTGGGGCAGGGCGCCCTGTTCGTGGCCGCGATGCGCGAGTGGAAGCGCTCCTTCGAGGGCTCCGGCCGCCAGATCCAGAGCCTGTCCCAGCGCATCGACAAGGTGCTGGACGTGACGATCCAGCGCGAGGTCGAGCGCCTCGAATCGCGTCTGCTCTTTCTCGCCTCCATCGGTTCGGCCGGTCCCTACATCGGCCTGTTCGGCACGGTCTGGGGCATCATGACCGCCTTCACCTCGATCGCGGCCTCCAAGAATACATCGCTGGCCGTGGTGGCCCCGGGCATCGCCGAGGCACTGTTCGCCACCGCCATCGGGTTGTTCGCCGCCATTCCCGCCGTGCTCGCCTACAACAAGCTGCAATCGACGGTGGCCAAGAACCAGTCGCGCCTCGAGGGCTTCGCCGACGAGTTCTCCGCCATCCTCTCGCGGCAGATCGACGAGCGCCTCTCGCTCGTCGCCTGACCCCATTCCCACACCCGAGGAACGATCATGGGCATGGCCCACGGAGCAGCGCAGGGTGGTGGCGGACGGCGTCGGCGGGGACGCCGGCACGCGGCCATCAACGAGATCAACATGACGCCGTTCATCGACGTCGTGCTCGTGCTGCTGATCGTCTTCATGGTCGCGGCGCCGATGATGACGGTGGGCGTGCCTCTCGACCTGCCGCAATCCAAGGCGAGCCCGCTCAATTCCGACACCAAGCCCGTGACCCTGTCGATCCGCCAGTCGGGCCAGGTCTTCCTCGGCGAGAGCGAACTGTCCGACGACGGCATCGTGCCCAAGCTCACCGAGGCCTCGAAATCCGGGTTCGAGGAGCGCGTCTTCGTGCGCGGCGACAAGCGGGTCGATTACGGCCGGGTCGCGCAGGTGATGGCGATCGTGACCGGTGGCGGCTTCAAGAAGGTCGCCCTGGTCACCGAGCCCGACCAGAAGTAGCGGGCGCCGGTGGTGCGAATTCCCTTCAAGCGCAGTGAACCGGGTGTCTGGGTCTCGGCGGCGACGCATGTGGGCCTGCTGACCGTCGCGCTGCTGTCGGTGGCGGCGCCGGCCCTGCCCGACGCGCAGGAGGGCGTGCCCGTCGAGGTGATGACCGAGCAGCAATATTCGGAGTTGACGAAGGGCGAGCGCAACGCCGACGCGCCGCAGCCCAACGCCAAGCCGCGCGCCGACCGCGTCGCTGAGAAGTTCGAGGAGCGCGAGCCCGAGAACGCCAAGGTCGACGCTCCGGCGCCCCCGAAGCGCCCCGCCGACATGAAGGTGGCGAGCGCCGAAGAGATGCCCCTGCGCTCCAGCGAGCCCGACCCCCAGGAAGCCAAGGCCGAGGCCGCCAAAGCGGAAGCGGCGGAGAAAGCCAAGGCCGAGGCGGCCGAGAAGGCCCAAAAGGCAGCCGCAGCCGCGGAAGCCAAGGCCGCCGCTGCGGCCGAGGCCAAGGCCGCTGCTGCCGCGGAAGCCAAGGCTGCCGCCGCTGAAGCCAAGGCGGCCGCTGCCGCCAAGGCGAAGGCCGAGGCGGTCAAGCGCGAGCAACTCGCCGAACTCATCGAGAAGCAGGAAGCCGAGGCGGAGGCTAAGGCCGAGGCCGCCGCCAAAGCTGAAGCGGCCAAGGCTGAAGCGGCCAAGGCGGAGGCCCGGGCGGAGGCGGCTCGCAAGGCGAAGGCCGAAGCCAAGGCCAAGGCCGACGCGGAGGCCAAGGCGGAGAAGGAGGCCGAAGCCAAGGCGAAAGCCGTCGCCGAGGCCAAGGCCGAAGCGGATGCCGAGGCGAAGGCCCGGGCCGAGGCTGCCGCCAAGGCCAAGGCTGACGCGGCCGCCAAGGCGAAGGCCAAGGCGATGGCCGATGCCAAGGCGAAGGCCGACGCGGAGGCCAAGGCCAAGAAGCAGGCCGAGATTGCCGACAAGTTCAGCGCGGGCGACATCCGCTCGCTGCTCGCCTCGAAGGCGCCGTCACAATCCACCGGCGCCACCGGGCGCGAGGTCCAGCGCACCGCCTCCCTGGGTGCGGCCACCGGCACTGCCCAGCGCCTGTCGCCGTCCCTGCGCGACGCCCTTGTGGGCATGCTCCAGCAGCAGATCGAGCGCTGCTACGTCGCTCCCCCGGGTGCGACGCAAGGGGTGGTTCTGCCGATGCTCGACATCCGCCTGAACCCGGACGGGACGCTGACCACCGAGCCGCGCATCATGCGCGGTGGCGCCAACGCGGTCGACCGTTCCATCGCCGAGGCGGCCCAGCGCGCGGTGCGCCGCTGCGCGCCCTACAAGATCCCGGCCCAGTACGCGCCGTACTACAACGACTGGAAAGCCATCAACGCGGAGTTCGAGTTCTCGCGGGTCTGAAGGCTGCGGTCCCGTCGGGACGGTGCGTGTATCCCCACGCGGCGTCGACCGCGCACGGCGCGGGGCTCCCCTTCTTCCGAATCCACCCTCGATCCTCGCATGCCCACGACCCGCATGCCCACGACCACGGAATCGATCATGCACCCCAGTCTTTCCAAGGGCCGGACTTCCAAGGGCCTGACTTCCAAGGGCCGGACCTCGAAGGGCCTGACGTCGCTCCTCGCGCTCCTGGCCCTCGTCCTGCTCGGCCTCACCCCGGCCACGGCGCAGCTGAACCTGCGCATCGGCGGCGGGTCGTTCCAGCCGATGCCGATCGCGGTCACGGATTTCTCCGGCGATCCGAGCCTCGGGCTCCTCGTCTCCAGCGTGGTCACGAACAACCTGCGCCGCTCGGGCTACTTCACCCCCGTGGAGAAGGCGAAGTTCCCCGAGGCGCCGGGCTTCGATGCGGTGCCGGGCTTCGACAAGTGGAAGGCGGCCGGCGTGCAGGCCCTGATCACCGGCCGCGTCGCGCGCGACGCCTCGGGCAAGCTCAAGGTCGAGTTCCGCCTCTGGGACGTGACCTCGGGCCAGCAGATGACGGGCCAGCAATACGGCACCGATCCGGCCAATGCGCGCCGCACCGGCCACCTCATCTCGGACGCGGTCTACACCAAGATCACCGGCCTCGGCCCCTGGTTCGACAGCCGCATCGCCTTCGTGGACGAGTCCGGCTCCAAGGAGAACCGGCGCAAGCGCCTGATGGTGATGGACCAGGACGGCGCCAACGTGCGTGCGCTCACGAACGGCGAGAACGCCGTGGTCGCGCCGCGCTACTCGCCGGCGACCCAGGACATCGCCTTCATGACCCAGACCACCGGCCAGCAGCCGCGCATCCAGGTCATCAACCTCGAGACCGGCGGGCGCCAGGCGCTGGGCAAGTCCGACTCGATGAGCACCAGCCCGCGCTTCTCGCCCGATGGCCGCCGCCTCGTGATGAGCGTGCAGCAGGGCGGCAACGCCGACATCGTCATCATGGATCTGGCCTCGAAGGCGCAGACGCCGATCACCAACGGCAACGCCATCGACACCTCGCCGACCTTCTCGCCGGACGGCAGCCAGATCGTGTTCGAATCGGATCGCGGCGGCTCGCAGCAGATCTACGTCATGAGCGCGTCGGGCTCGACGCCGACCCGCATCTCCTTCGGCGAGGGCTCGGCCTCGCAGCCGGCCTGGTCGCCGCGCGGCGACCTCATCGCCTTCACCCGCCAGCGCAAGGGCGGCTTTGCCATCTGCGTGATGAAGCCGGACGGCTCGGGCGAGCGCGTCCTCACGGAAGGCTTCCACAACGAGGGGCCGACCTTCGCGCCGAACGGCCAGTACGTGCTGTTCTTCCGCGATCCGGGCGGCCAGGGCGGCGGCAAGCTCTACATGGTCGACATCACCGGCAAGGTGGAGCAGCCGGTGCCGACCCCGTCCTACGCTTCGGACCCGACCTGGTCGCCGCTGCTGTCGGGGAAGTAGAAACCGCCGAGCGCGGCGGCAGCCTCAGCCGCGCTCGTAGCCAGTGGTTCGGCGAACGAAGCTGAAAGCCGAACTCAGCGATGCGCCGGCGGCACCGGTCACGGCCTGAACGGCGCCGACGGCCGCCTGGGCCGCATCGCTCGCTGTCGTCGTCAGGGACGAATCCGCGTGTCCCGTCCCGTCGACCGGCTGGGACACGCGTTGTGCGGCCCGCGCGAACCCCCGTCGCAGCACCTCCCGATCGTTGCTGATCAGCGCCGGGAGCCGCGGGTCGGCCAGGGCGATCAACAGATCTCCCGCCTGGAACGTGATCTCCAGCAGCGTCTGAGGTTGCGATTCCTCGGCCGAGACCGACGTCAGGGCGGTCGCGGCGAGCAGCGCCGTTCCGCTCAGGTCGATGTTCGAGGCAAGGGCAAGGCTTCCCTTCAGGCCTTCGAGAACCTGCCCGCCCCAGTTCCGGGCGCCCGCAACGTCTCCGTGGGCCTCCACGGTCAGAATGCTCTCGACCGAGCGCTCGACACCGTCCGGGCTGGTCAGAACCCCGGCCTGATACGTGCCCCGGCCCTTGCCGCAGTTCCCCGCAACCACCTTGATGTCGGCCATCGCATCCTCCCGCGGTATTTCTACCTCTGCGTGCAGGCGGCTGTCATGCACAAAAGCTTGGCCTTGTCGGAGCAATGCGTCGGAGACGGGACGTTGCGAACCTGACCAAGTCCTTGCTGCGGAACGTTTTATCCCTCGCGGACCACGCACCTGCCGCGAGAGGGATTATCCCGCGCCTCACTCCGCCGGCACGAGCCGGTCCCGTGCCCGCAGCGCGGGAAACACCCGGCCCCACAGGGCCGCGACCAGCAGGGTGGCGAGGCCGCCGGCCACCACCGCCGGGACGGCGCCGATCAGGGCCGCGAGGGTGCCGGATTCGAACTCGCCGAGCTCGTTCGAAGCGCCGATGAAGACCGAGTTCACCGCCGAGACCCGGCCGCGCATCGCATCCGGCGTCTCGCCCTGGACGAAGGTCTGGCGCACGAACACGCTGATCATGTCGGCCGCACCCGTGACGAACAGGCAGGCCATGGACAGGGGCAGGGAGGTCGAGAGACCGAAGCCCACCGTGGCGAGGCCGAAGAGGCCCACGGCCTGGAGCATGCGCAGGCCGGCATGGCGTTGCAGCGGCCAGTAGGCCAGCGCGATCGCGGTGAGCACAGCCCCGGCCGCCGGCATGCTGCGCAGGACGCCGAGGCCGAGGGGGCCGACATGCAGCACCTCGGCCGCGAAGATCGGCAGGAGCGCGGTGGCGCCGCCCAGCAGCACCGCCACGAGATCGAGGCTGATCGCGCCCAGCACCACGGGATGCGTGCGGATGTAGGTCAGCCCGGCCGAGAGGGTCTCCCAGGTCACGGGCGGGCGCTCGGTGACGGGGGCGGGGCGAAAGCGGATCGCCAGGATGAGGGCGCTGGCGAGCGCGAAGCTCGCGGCGGCCGCGCCGAAGACCACCGCCGGCCCGAGGGCGTAGAGGAAGCCACCGGTGGCCGGGCCGAGGATCGAGGCACTTTGCCAGAGCGAGGCGTTCCAGGCGATGGCCGGCCCGAACAGGGTCCGGGGCACCAGGGTCGGCAGCAGGGCCTGCAGGGCCGGGTTGGCGAAGGCGCGGCCGGTGCCGATCACGACCACGAGCAGATAGATCGGCCACAGGGTCGTGGTGCCGAGGTAGGCGGCCACCAGCAGGCCGAGATCGGCCAGTGCCAGGGTCGCGTAGGCCAGGGCTGCGACGAGGCGCCGGTCGTAGGTGTCGGCGACGTGGCCCGTCACCAGGGCCGAGAGCATGGCGGGCAGGAAGCTCGCCAGGCCCACGAGGCCAAGGGCGAGGGCCGAGCGGGTGATATCGTAGACGAACCACCCCACCGCCACCGCCTGCATCTGGAAGGCGAGGCCGGTGAGGAACCGGGCCGATCCGAAGAGGCGGAAGTCCCCGTTGCGGAAGACGGTCCAGCGCGGCGCGGCATCGGTGCTCATCCCGCCGTGCTGCGGCAGCGCGATTTCCGCGTCAAGCGCAAGGATTACGAGGCGTACTTGACCGTGCAGCCATAGGGCTTGGCCGTCCGCACCGTGACGGGCTTCCCGGCGGCGAGCTCGGTCAGGGCCGCCTCGACGTGGTTTCGGGCCGTCTTGAGGTCGGCGGGATCGGCCGAGGGCTTGTCGTCGATGCCGCCCTGGTAAGCGAGGGTGCCGTCCGGGGTGATGACAAACATGTGCGGGGTCGTCTTCGCGTCGTAGGCCCGGCCGATGGTCCCGGTGGGATCGAGGAGTACGGCGCTGGGCGCGGCGTCCCGGGTCTTCGTCAGGCGGTTGGCCTCCGCTCCGTCGACGGCGCCCTGCTCGCCCGGCGCCGAAGAGATCACGCTGAGCCAGACCACGCCCTGGCCGGTCCATTTCTTCTGCAACGCCTGCATGGCGTGGGCGCCGTAATGCTTCATCACGAAGGGGCAGTCGTGGTTGGTCCATTCGAGGACGACCGTCTTGCCGGCATAATCCGAGAGCCGGACCGTGCGGCCGTCGGAATCCTGGGCGCTGAAGGCGGGCGCGGGCTTGCCCACCTGCGGGCCGGCGGCCAGGGCGGGGAAGGCCAGGATCGCCGCGAGGCTCGCAGCGAGGAGGCGGCGGCGGGTCTGGGGCATCGGCTATCGCTCCGGGGTCAGGGCGGCGCTTCGGTCCGTGGCCGCCAGGGGTACCGCCTGCAGGGCCTCCATCACCAGGCTGGGGGTCAGGATCTGGGGCAGGACCGCGGGCTCGCCGGAACCGGCATAGAGGAGGTAGAGCGGCACGCCGCTGCGGCCATGGCGCTCCAGCAGGCGGGTGATCTCGGGGTTCTGGTTGGTCCAGTCGCCCTTGAGATAGGTGATGCCCCGGGCCTTCAGGCCGTCCTGGACCGTCTCGGAGCGCAGGGCCGCGCGCTCGTTGACCTGACAGGTGATGCACCACGCCGCGGTCATGTTCACGAAGACCGGCTTGCCCTGCGCCAGGAGCCCGTCGAGGCGCGCCTGGGTGAAGGCGCCGGCATCGGCCTGCGCGGCCCCGGCCCGGTCCCGGTCGAGGCCGAGGGTGAGGACCGCGAGGGCGGCCAGCGCCGCCACGGCGGTGCCGCGCGCGATCCAGGTGCCGGACGGGCCGGCGCCGTGCCCGCGCTCCCAGGCCCAGGCGGCGAGGCCGACCAGCACGAGGCCCACCAGGGCGGCGAGCAGCCCGGCCGAGCCGACCTGCTGCGACAGCACCCAGACCAGCCAGGCCACGGTGGCGTAGATCGGGAAGGCGAGGGCCCCCTTCAGGGTGTCCATCCAGGCCCCGGGCCGGGGCAGCCGCCGCAGGGCCGCCGGCCAGATCGTCAGCGCGAGGAAGGGCAGGGCGAGGCCGAGGCCGAGGCTCGCGAAGACGGCGAGGCTCACGCCGGCCTCCTGCGTCAGGGCGAAGCCCACCGCAGAACCCATGAAGGGGGCGGTGCAGGGGGTGGCCACCACGGTGGCGAGCACCCCGGTGAAGAACGAGCCCTCCAGGCCCGCCCGCCGGGTCAGGCCGTCGCCGAGGCCCGCGATACCGGCGCCGAGATGCACGACGCCCGACAGGCTGAGGCCCATGGCGAACAGGAGGTAGGCGAGGCCCGCCACCACCAGGGGCGATTGCAGCTGGAAGCCCCAGCCAATTCCGGCGCCCGCGCCCTTCAGGGCGATGAGCAGGCTCGCGAGCGCCAGGAAGGACGCGAGCACGCCGGCCGTATAGGCAAGCCCGTGCAGCCGGACGCGCCCCGCCGGTTCGCCGGAATGCGACACGAGGCTGAGCACCTTGATCGACAGGACCGGGAAAACGCAGGGCATCAGGTTGAGGAGAAGGCCGCCCAGGAAGGCGAGGCCGGCCGCGCTCCACAGGGTCAGGCTCTCGTCCGGGGCCTGAACCACTACCGGGGCCGACGGGGCGGCGGAAGCGGTGGCGGCGACGGCCGCGCCCGGGGCCTCTCCGATGGCGTAGGCGCGGCGCACGGGGCCGTCCGGCGTCGCCTCCTCGAAGGTGAGCACCCCCGGCAGGGTCGCGGGCGCCGCCTCGGTGCTGTCGCCGCGGGCGAGATCGATGTGCAGGCCGTCCGCGTCGCTGCGCGCCTCCTGGGCCGCGGCGTTCTCGATGGCGGTCTCCGCATAGGGGAAGTAGGCGACGGAGGACGCCGCGAGCCCCGGGGGCACGGCGAGATGCACCTGCAGGCGCCCGTTCTCGGCGCCGTAGCGCACCGGCCAGGGGGCGGGCACCGGCAGGGCCGCGCGGGCCGCCTCGAACAGCATCATCGATCCGGGTACGACCCCCGTGCTGCTGCCGCCCTGCGCCACCGGCAGCGTCAAGCGCAGGTCGGCCGAGCCCGGCACGCATTCGCGCTCGCAGACGAGGTAGGTCAGCTTGGCCTGGAGCGTCACCGCCTTACCGGGTGCCAGCGTGGCCGGCGGGGTCATCTCCGCGAGCAGAACGGCTTCGCCCTCGTAGCCGAAATTCATCAGGTGCGCGACGGGGATGCGGCTCGGGACCGGCCACTGGATCGCCCCCGCCGAGAACCCGGCCGGCAGCGTCCAGGCGACCTCCGGGGCGAGGCCGGAATCGCCGGGATTGCGCCAGTAGACGTGCCAGTGCGGTCGCATCACCATGCGGATGGCGACCGTGAAGGGCTCGCCGGGCCGGATCGCGGAGGGCTCCCCGACGAGGCTCGCCTTGACGAGGTCGGCCGGCACCTTGAAGCCCTGCGCGGAGGCTGTGGGGAGAGAGAGGCCGAAGAGCGCGAGCGCCAGGGCGAGTAGCCGGATCATCGAGTCCCGTTCGGTGCTGGAAGCGCGCAGGTTACGTCCGTTCCGAGGGAGCGCAAAGCCCCGAAGCCGCGAGATCTCGCCTCCCCGCCTTTGCGCTTCTCCGGATGCCCCAGGATGGTCGCGAGGAACACCCGGCGCTCCGGCCGGGCCGGGTCAGACCGTCGCCACCATCGGCCGGGTCGCCGCTTCGAGCCAGGCCCGCGTCGCCGGGTCGAGGTCCGGCCCCAGGGCCTCCCGGACGCGGGCATGGTAGGCGTCGATCCAGGCCATCTCCTCCGGGCTCAGGAGGTCGGGCCGGATCAGGCGGCGGTCGAAGGGAGCGAGGGTCAGGGTCTCGAACCCGAGCATCGGGCGCTCGCCGCCGGGCACTTCGCGGGGCTCGACGACGACGAGGTTCTCCAGCCGGATGCCGTAGGCGCCGGGCTTGTAGTAGCCCGGCTCGTTCGAGAGGATCATGCCCGGCTCGAGGGCGACCGTCCCGGTCTTGGCGATGCGCTGCGGCCCCTCGTGCACCGACAGGAAGGACCCGACGCCGTGGCCGGTGCCGTGGTCGAAGTCGAGCCCGGCCTCCCAGAGCGGCAGGCGGGCGAAAGCATCGATCTGAGCCCCCGTGGTCCCCTTGGGGAACACCGCTCGGGCGATGCCGATATGCCCCCGGAGCACGCGGGTGAAATGATCGCGCATCGCCTCGGAGGGCGTGCCGATCGCCACCGTGCGGGTGATGTCGGTGGTACCGTCGGCGTATTGCGCCCCGGAATCCACGAGGAACAGCTCGCCGGGCCGGATCTGCCGGTCGGTCTCCCGGCTGACCCGGTAGTGGACGATGGCGCCGTTGGCGCCGCTGCCCGAGATCGTCGGGAAGGAGACGTCGCGCAGCAGGCCGCCCTCGGCGCGAAAATCCTCCAGGGCCTCCACGGCGGCGATCTCGGTCAGCGTCTCGCCCTGGGCATCGAGCCAGGCGAGGAAGCGAGTGACCGCGACGCCATCGCGAAAATGGGCGGCACGGGTGCCGGCGATCTCGGCCGGGTTCTTGACCGCCTTCATGGCGGTGATCGGATCGGGGCCGAGATCGGCGACGCCGCCGGCCGCCTCGACGTGCTGCTTGAGGGCGAAGGCGGCCGTGGCGGCGTCGAGGCGCAGGCGCGCGGCGTTCGCCGCCTGGGCCGCGAGGCCGTCCGCGAAGGCGGCGCGCGGATGCAGATCGGCCAGGGGCGCCAGGGCTTCGCGCAACTCCGGGCTCAGGTTCGGTGAGGTCAGGTAGAGGGCGGTGCGGCCCGTGCGCGGCACCAGCGCGTAGCCGAGCGCCAGGGGCGTATGGGCCACGTCGCCGCCGCGCAGGTTGAACGCCCAGGCGAGGTTGTGCGGATCGGAGATCACCAGGGCTGCATCGTCCGCCTCGGCCAACGCCGCCCGGATGCGGCCGAGCTTGTCCCCGGTGGACTCGCCGGCCAGGTCCGGCGGATGGGCGACGACGGCCCCCGCCGGCGGCTCCGGCCGGTCGGTCCAGACCGCGTCGACGGGGTTGCGATCCACCGCCTGCAGGCGCGCGCCGGCCTTGGCCACCGCGCGCTCCAGGCGCGCCACGCTGTCGGGGGTGTGCAGCCAGGGATCGTAGGCCAGGACCTGCCCGGGCTTGATGTGGGCGCCGATCCAGGCCGCCACGCTGGTCTCGGCGAGCGGCACCGGGGTGATGACGGCAGTGTCGACCTGGGCCGGAGCCTGAAGAGTGTAGCGCCCGTCGACCACGAGGGCGGCCTTCTCGGCCAGGATCACGGCGGTGCCGGCCGAGCCGGTGAAGCCCGTGAGCCAGGCGAGGCGCTCGGCCTGGGGCGGCACGTACTCGGACTGGTGCTCGTCGGCGCGGGGCACCACGAAACCGTCGAGCCCGGCCTGTGCCAGGGCGTCGCGCAGGGCCCGGATGCGGGCGGCCCCCTGGCGGTGGCTCGGATCGTCGAAGGTCTGGAAGCGGGCGCGGGTCATGGCGCTCAAGCGTTACGCCGGGCTCAGAAGGGCCGCAACCGCGCCCGGCGCGGGCGCGCCGCCGCGCCGCCGCGCTTCAGCACCAGCGTGGCCCAGCCCTCGATCAGCCCGTGCCGGGCGAGGTGGAAGCCGCGATGCCGGTAGGTGGAGAGCACGCCCGGAACGTCGCGCTCGATGAGGCCGGAGAGGATCAGCACGCCGTGATCGGCGACGACCGCCGTCAGCGACGGGGCCAGCCCCTTCAGGGGCCGCGCCAGAATGTTGGCGAAGACCACGTCGAAGCGGCGCGGCCGGTCGGCCAGGGAGTGGCGCACGCCCGGCCCCTGGTAGAGCCGGAGCACCGGGCCGAGGCCGTTGAGGCGGGCATTGCCGATGGCGGTGGTCACCGCCTCCGGGTCGAGGTCGCCGGCGACGACCGAGGTGTGCAGGTATTTGGCCGCCGCGAAGGCGAGGATGCCGGTGCCGGTGCCGACGTCGAGCACGTGGGCCGGACGCCCCTGCTTGAGGATGTTCGCGAAGGCCCGGAGGCAGCCGAGCGTGGTGCCGTGATGGCCGGTGCCGAAGGCGAGCGCGGCCTCGATCTCGATGGCGAGGTCGTTGGCCCGGACCGTGTCGCGGTCGTGGCTGCCGTGGACGAGGAAACGGCCCGCCCGCACCGGCTTCAATCCCTCCAGCGAGGCGCGCACCCAATCCTGCTGGTCGATGGTCTCGAAGGTGGCGACGTCCGCCTGCGCGCCGACCACGGGGCGGATCAGGTCGCGGATCATGTCCTCATCGGGCGCGTCCGCGAAATAGGCTTCGAGCCGCCAGGTCCGGCCGTCCTCCGCCTCGAAGGCGGCCACCGCCGTCTGGGTCGGGTCGAACATCTCGCCGAGGAGGTCGGTCATCGCGCGTGCCGAGCCCTCGTCTGTGAGGAGGCGCAGCACATGGGTCGGGCGGTGGGGAGGCAGGCCTTCGAGCATGGTCGGGGCTCTATCATCCGCGCGACCCTGCCGCCACCACGCATCCGCGACCTCCCGCCGCCACGCTGCGCTCTAGCTTGACCGGAACGGAATGGCGGGAGCCGCGTTTGTGGTGGCTTCTCCCGCCTCATTTCGATGTCGGAGCGTGCGTTGTGCGTATGAAAATCAGAAGAACCGGCGGTCGAACGCCGGTCGTCCTCGCAGGAAAGTCCAAGGCCCGCCGGCGCCTCGCGCGCGAGCGCGGGATCTTTTCGGATGCCGACACCCTGACGGGACCGATGCCGGGGCCGATGCTCGTCCTTCTCAGCCGCCTGCACCGCTCCGAGCGTCCGCCCCTCGACGACGAAGAGCGCGGGGCCTGATCGCATCGGCGCCGATCCGTGCTATGGCGGGCGCTCCGGCAGAAAATGTAAGAGCAGGGCGATGAATCAGACGAGACGGATGTTGCTCGGCGCGGTTCTGGGCGTGGTGGCCGGCCTCGGGCTCGCCCGGGGCATCGCGCCGGCGCAGGCCGAATCGCCCGTGGTGGTGTTCGCGGCCGCCAGCCTGAAGAACGCCCTCGACGAGGCGAGCGCCGCTTGGACGAAGGAGACGGGCAAGACCGCCCGGATCTCCTACGCGGCTTCCAGCGCGCTGGCCAAGCAGATCGAGGCCGGTGCGCCGGCCGACCTGTTCGTCTCCGCCGACCTCGCCTGGATGGATTACGTGGCGGGCAAGGACGGCTTGAAGCCCGGCACCCGCTCGAACCTCTTGCGCAACGCCCTCGTGCTGATCGCCCCCAAGGATTCGTCCCTGGCCGTCGATCTCAAGCCCAGCCTCGACCTCTCCAAGGCCCTGGGCGACGGGCGCATCGCCATGGGCAACGTCGAGGCGGTGCCGGCCGGCAAGTACGGCAAGGCGGCCCTCGAGCATCTCGGCGCCTGGGAGGGCGTGAAGGGCCGGGTTGCGCAGGCCGAGAACGTGCGCGCCGCGCTCCTCCTGGTGGCGCGGGGCGAGGTGCCGCTCGGCATCGTCTACGCCACCGACGCGGTCTCCGACCCGAGCGTCCGCGTGCTCGCCACCTTCCCGGCCGACAGCCATCCGCCGGTGATCTACCCGGTTGCGCTGACCCGGGACTCGACCAACCCCGACGCGGCAGCGCTGCTGGCCTATCTGCGCAGCCCCACCGCCCGGGTGTTCTTCGAGCGCCAGGGTTTCACGGTGATCGGCGCCGAGAACCGGACCTGACCTTCGCGGGCATGAGCCCCCTCGGCCTGACCCCGGACGAGTGGACGGCCATCGTCCTCAGCCTGCGCGTGGCCGGTGTGGCGACGCTGGCGAGCCTCGTCCCGGGTCTCGCAGTCGCCTGGCTCCTGGCGCGAAAGCGCTTTCCCGGCCGCTCGCTCCTGGACGGGCTCGTGCATCTGCCGCTTATCCTTCCGCCGGTGGTGACGGGTTACCTTCTGCTCCTCGCCTTCGGCCGGCGCGGAACCTTCGGTGCGGCACTGGCCGAACTCGGCATCGTGTTATCCTTCCGCTGGACCGGCGCTGCACTCGCCTGTGCGGTGATGGGCTTCCCCCTGATGGTGCGGGCGATGCGCCTCTCCCTGGAGGCGGTGGATGCCCGCCTGGAGCAGGCCGCCGCCACGCTGGGCGCCGGACCGCTCGCGGTCTTTCTCACTGTGACCCTGCCGCTGGCGTTGCCGGGTGTGCTCGCGGGCGCCGTCCTGGCCTTCGCCAAGGCGATGGGTGAGTTCGGCGCGACCATCACCTTCGTGTCGAACATCCCCGGCGAGACCCAGACCCTCCCCTCCGCGATCTACACCCTGACCCAGGTGCCGGGCGGCGAGGCAGGCGCCCTGCGCCTCACCCTGGTCTCGGTGGCGCTCTCGATGGCCGCGTTGCTCGTCTCGGAACTCCTCGCCCGGCGCCTCGGGCGCCGGCTCGGCGCGGGCTGAGGCATGGCGATCACCGTCGACCTCGCCCTTGTGCGCGGCGCGTTCCATCTCGACGTGCGCTTCGCTGCCCCCGGCGGCCTCACCGCCCTGTTCGGGCGCTCGGGCTCCGGCAAGTCCACGGTCATCGCCTGCATGGCGGGGCTCGCGCGGCCGGACCGGGGGCGGATCGCCCTCGGCGACGAGACCCTGCTCGACACGGAGCGCGGCCTGCACGTGCCCGCCCATCGCCGCCGCATCGGCACGGTGTTCCAGGAAGCGCGGCTGATGCCCCACCTCTCGGTGCGACAGAACCTCGCCTATGGGCGCTGGTTCGCCCGGGGACGCGGGGACGCCGCCGGGCTGGAGCCGGAGGCGGTGATCGCGCTCCTGGGCATCGGCCATCTCCTCGACCGGCGCCCCGCCGGCCTCTCGGGCGGCGAGGGTCAGCGGGTGGCGATCGGCCGGGCGCTGCTGTCGCGACCCCGCCTGCTTCTCATGGACGAGCCCCTCGCCGCCCTCGATGCCGAGCGCAAGGCCGAGATCCTGCCTCTGATCGAGCGCCTGCGCGACGCGGCCGGCATCCCCATCGTGTATGTCAGTCACGCGGTCTCCGAGGTGGCGCGCCTCGCCGACACCATCGTGGTGCTGGAGGAGGGCCGGGTCGCCGCCGCCGGACCCGCCGAGGCGATCCTGCGCCGGGGCGATCTCGGAGCGTTCCATGCAGCGGAGGCCGGCGCGCTCCTCGACATGGTGGTGGAGGCCGAAGCCCCGTCCGCGGACCTGACCCGGCTTTCCGGCCGAGCCGGGCAACTCCTGGTGCCCCGCATCGCGCTGGCCCCCGGCACTGCCGTGCGGGTCCACGTGCCGGCGCGGGACGTGCTCCTCGCCCTCGAAGCGCCGGTGGGCCTGAGCGCCCGCAACCGCCTCGCCGGGCGGGTGCGCGGCCTCGCTCCCCTCGCCGAAGGTACGATGCTGGTGGAGGTCGACTGCAACGGCGCGGTGCTGGCCGCCCGCCTGACCCGCGCCGCCGCCGAGGAACTCGGCCTCGTGCCCGGCACGCCGGTCTTTGCCGTCATCAAGAGCGTGGCCTTCGATCCTCACGGGGTCGGACGCGGCGCGCCGGCCATCGACATCTGACGTGCATCGCCGGTCTTTCCCAGGGGGTGGAGATTTCGACGAAGCGCAATCGTTAAAAAACGATCCTTTCTTTTGATGGTTCGTTCCGAACGTTGCGCAGAATGGGCCGCGCCTGCCCCAAACCTTAAGATCCGATTCACGTCCCATGTCTTGTCTGGTCACAAATTCAACCGTCGACCACGCGAGCGTGCGATGTACATTCCCAGCCTAGGCCCTGCGCCGCCCGTCCGCGCCACCGGCGCGACGCCCGCCCCCATCCCGCCGGTACGGCCCGTCTCGGCACCCGCACCCCTGACGCCGGCCGTGCAGGTCGATATCCGGGATCGTGAGAGGGCGAACGATCCCCGCACTGGGACCGCACCGACATCCGAACGCGCCGATGATTCCCGCAGCCCCGTCGTCGTCGCGCTCGAGCCCCGCATCCGGATCGATCGCGACACCGAAGCGGTCGTCTACCAGGAGGTAGATCCCGGGTCGGGCGATGTCGTGATGCAGCTGCCCGATCCGGTCGTACTCAAGACCCGCGCCTACGCGGAGGCTGCCGAGGCCCGCGCCCGGCCGTCAGCCCATCCCGTCGACCGCACCGCCTGACGCGCGGGACGGCACCGACCCCGGGGACAGGTCCCGGTCCTGCCCCGCGAGCGGGCTGCGGCCAACGCGACCGCCGTGGCTGGGCCGTGACGCCGCGAGATCCCGCTGCCCCGTGAATGGTATCAAGGCCTTAGCCGCCTGCGGCCGGGGTGCTTCACGATCCGTTAACTCTGTTCGGCGAAGACGGAGTGCCGTACCGCGTTTCGAGATCCGCAATGCCCCTGAAGATCGAACTCAAGCCGGGGGAACGCCTGCTCATCGGAGGCGCCGCGATCCGCAACGGGCCGCGCCGGTCGAGCTTCGTCATCGAGACGATGACGAACTTCCTGCGCGGCAGCGACATCATCTCTGAGAGTGAAGCCGATACGGCCTGCAAGCGGCTCTACCTCACCCTGACGGTGCTCTACCTCGCGGAGCCGACCGTGGAGGCGGAGGACCTGTTCGTGCGTCAGGCCAACGCCCTGATGGAAGCCGCGCCCAGCATGGCACCCTACCTGCGCGACATCCACGACCTGCTCGCGGACGGGGAGCGCTACCGGGCGCTCAAGTGCTGCCGGGACCTCATCCAGTACGAGCAGAGCCTGACCGAGCGGCTGAGCGCGCCCGCGGCTTCAATGCCCTGAGCAATCACGGAGACACCCGCCACGCGCGAGAGCGGCGGGCTTATCCCGGGGGGGCTCGTTCGGCGAGCCGGAACGGCGCCGCGCCCGGCCTACTGGCGCAGGCCGGCGGCGATGTTCTGGTTGATGCTGATGAGGGCCGTGAGCTTCTCGGCGCTCGGCTCGATCAGCGTGTCGATCATCCGCTTGAAGATGAAGGTGGAGAGTTCGGCGATGCTGGTCTTGATCTCGGCGGGCAGCGGGCTCTCGGGTGCGGTCGCCGCGCCCGAGAGCCCGCTGCCCG
>NZ_BPQL01000079.1 GCF_022179225.1 Methylobacterium goesingense | reverse complement strand
CGCTTCATGATGAGGCGCGCCGTGTGCGGAGGCCGACCCGCAGACGGATGGCGGCGACCTTGGTGAGAAAGGGCTGCGCGGATGCCTCGAACCGTGACGTGGTCGCACTTCGAGGCATGCCGGTGATCGCGTACGAGGGCCGGAGCGGTCCGCTCAGAGCGCATGGCCAACCGAGCTCTGACGAGTCCAGGAAAGCCAGCGTTGCAGAGCGCCCGACAAGCGTCGATCATCGTTTGCGAGGGTAAAAGCGGGTATAATCGTATTTATATAGATTTTTGATATCGGATAGCGTGGATTTCGAGATGATGTCCTCTGCAGGCTTAGCCTCGAACGTTTCGATATGAACTTCGAAATTTCGATTGAGCCCGATTTTTTCGCCCACGAGATCGAGCCCCTCCTTCAGGTTCTCGAACTTGATAATGAGATCCAGTTTCTCATCGAGAATGTTTCCATAAACACTATGCGCGCGGTGTTTTTTCTTCGCCAGATTGGAGCGTTTATGGAACCTATAGTCGTGTTCAAGGATAATGCGGTTTCCAAACAAGGTTCGGTACTGGGAAAAGTCAACATTGCCGTCTGAATCGAGTGAAAGCCCGAAATATTTGGCGTATTTTAGGCATGACAGAACGCGCGAAACAGGATCTCGAACGACCGAAAATTTAAAATAATCATCCCAATAATCCGCGTAGATAGATTTTGCCTGGGATGCTACAAGATGTTTTGTAGAAGGATTTACGTTCCACCAGTCCTGGCCGGAAATCCATTGCTCAATACTACTTCCAGCTGTCCGGGGGATGTGAATGAATATGCATTTGTGATCGTGGTTGATCATTCTCTCGGCCTGTGATGCCATCCTGCGTTACATCGCGTTTTATTAAAACCTCAGATCAATGCAACAGATGGTTTTTGATAGGGCTTTAAGCCATCGAAGGATTTTCGATCGGCGCCCGGCCGATTCTGGGGGCCCTCGAACCTGTTCCCCGTGACGTGGTCGAGCGCCGTAACCGCGTGCGGCGCTCCGGGACATCGACACCCTTCGCGCAGGTGGCGATCGTGTTCGCGCCGATGACGCTCGGGCACGGCGACGCGCCGGGCCGGAGGTCGAGGGAGCCCTGGTGCCAGACCCTCGGGGCGTCGGGGACGTTGGCGGCTGCGACCGACATGGGGCCGGTGCCCGCGGGTGGCCCAGTCGGGATAGAGGCGGCTCGTTGCCCCGACGATGACGTGCCGAACGCGAACGCACCGCGAGCCGGGTTCGGGATTTTTCGCGGCTGGGCGCCTCGATCCGCGCCTTTCGACCCCCTCTGCGCCGCGAATCGGATCGAGGAAGGTTGATTCAGCCGCAGAAACCGTACGTCCGCTCTA
>NZ_BPQL01000078.1 GCF_022179225.1 Methylobacterium goesingense | reverse complement strand
AGCGGCCCTCCTGGGCGGCTTCGACCTCGCGTTCGCGGCTCTCCAGGATCCAGGAGAACATCTGTCCGAACAGCTCCGCGCCGGTCCGGCGCTCCAGCGAGATGTGCCGCGCCTCCATGTGGTGGCAGGCAAACAGGCCCCAGAGACGTCCGTTGCGCAGGATGGAGACCGACAGCGAGGCGGCCACGCCCATGTTGCGCAGGTATTCGAGGTGGATCGGCGAGACCGTCCGTAGGGTCGAGAGCGAAAGGTCGAGCGGTGCTTCGTCGGGATCGCGCGCCGGCACCACCGCGGCGCCGGGTGCGTCGACATCGGCGATGATGCGCAGCCAGTTGCGTTCGTAGAGGGCCCTGGCCTGCTTCGGAATGTCCGAGGCCGGGTAGTGCAGGCCGAGGTAGCGGTCGAGGCCGGAGCGCACCGCCTCCGCGACGACTTCACCCGAGGCGTCCTGCGCGAAGCGATAGACCATGACCCGGTCGAAGCCGGTCAGCGCCCGCATCTGCCGGACGGCCTCGCGGCAGAGCGGCTCGAACCCGGCCGTCTGCTGGAGGCGGGTGACCATGCTGCGCACAAGGTTGCCGGCACTGAGGTGCTCCGGCGCGCTGGGTTCGGCCTCGATGACGATGGAGCCGCCCGAAAGGTGCAGGGCTACGTCGAACAGGGGCTGGTCCAGCAGCAACCGGACCCCGAACACCCGGTCGACGGCATCGGGGCCGCGCAGGGTCTGAAGGTGACCCCGCAGGACGTGGAGGGCCTCGCCGTCGATGAGCTCGTCCAACGGCATGCCGAGCATCGCCTCGACGGGACGCCCCAGCCACTCCGATGCATTCGCGCTCGCCCGCGCCACGATCCAGTCCGGGGACACGGCCAGCAGGAAGCCGAAGCCTTGGACGGCCCCGAGGATGTGGATCGGCTCGCGGTCGCACGAGTTCAGGTCGACGGATGCAGGGGGCTGGCCGTCAATCGTCTGGGTCATGTCTTGGGAGGCTTGGGGCACGCGAACCGCCGCTCGGCCCGCCATGCATCCTCTTCCGAGGCATTCACGGCAAACCCATGGCGGTCAATGCAGAGAAAATGCGGAGATGCCCGTTCTGTCGAAGCACTTTCGATCGGGACCAGGACGTGACTCGATCATATGGGAACGGACCATTGTGTAGTTTCATACGTTGTTCTTGAGTCGGCGCCGTCAGGGGTCGACCACATCGCGTGCCGGGAGGCGAATATGCCCATGAGGATACCCTCCAGTCCGGAGTTCAACCGAGCCGCGTGCCTGACGGAGCTGAGCGCCTGTATTGCCGAGGTCGAGGTGTCCTCCTCCGCCCAGGCAGCTACGGTCCGCATCCTAGCCCGGACGGGGTACGATGCGTCCGAGGCCACGCAATCGCTCTGGGGTGAGATGGATGCCCTGGTGGCCTTGCGAGAGGTCCGGAGCTTTCTCGCCATCTACTGATCATCACGGTAGAGCTCGCCTGGGGCAGCGAGTGAATCACCGTTGTGCCCGACGCCTCAGCGGTGTCCGATACCTTGCGGCTACAGCGCAGATCACTAACCGTCGGAGGATGCGCGAGAGATCCTCCACCGAGTAAGGCTTTCGTTCAGCGATCTGCCAACGTCCGCTTCTTAGGACCTGGATCGTTATGATGAACGACTCAATTGGGTCGGGACCCGTCCAGTCGCTCTATGACCGGGTCGGGTGGATTTTTACCAGTCCGCTCTTGGAGGAGATAGCTTGTGACGCGGACGTTTGTGCGAGGGGTGGCATCCTGACCGCAGTCGCGGACTATTTCCACCGGTGTAGCCGGCCCCATCAAGCGAGAGGATGAGGTTCCATGTCATGGTGCTACGTGCGGTCACTTGTTGGTCAAGATATCGAGTTGGCTGTGTGCCGTGCCGGCCGCAATAAATCTCTCGTCCAACATTTCCATCAAGAAGCGCAGATCAGCTTCGTTCTGACTGGCTGGCGTCAGTTCCTAGTCGACGGCTGCCACATCGATGTACCGGCTGGAAGCTCCTGCGTCCTGCCTGCAGGCGTCCCGCACCAGGGGATTGATTGTGCTCCCGACACTGTATCCCTCAATCTCTACGTTCCCGCTGAACACTCTATAGCTTTGATGAGCATGACGAGGCCACTAGCGGAACTCTTCCCAAATAGGCCTTCCTCTACTGGGACTGCGACAATCGCTTGCGTCGCAGCCCGGGCCGGCTTGAGCCGAGAGGGTTTCACGCGCCGCTTCTCGCGCCACCACGGCATGCCACCTCATGCTTACAGGCGCATGCTCCGCCTCAATGATGCCCGTCGGATGCTGCGGACGGGTACGCCCCCCGCAGAGGTGGCTGCGGCGACAGATTTTGCTGACCAAAGCCATTTCGGCCGCTGGTTCAGGCATGCCTTTGGGACCACCCCCTCCCGCTACCAGTTTGCCTGAGAGCGGTCACAAACGTTCCAGACTTCTCGTCTCGCAGCCATCACAACCCGCGCTGGAGGTGAACGATGGACTGGATGACAGCGACGCTTCTCATTGCAGCTGGAGTGGCTGGGGGTGTGATCAACGCGGTGGCCGGAGGGGCAACGCTCATCACCTTTCCGGTCATGCTCCAAGTCGGCCTGCCTCCCGTGATCGCTAATGCTTCAAATGCCGTGGCAGTCATGCCAGGTCATCTCATCGCTGCCCTCGCGGATCCAGGACGATGGCCACCGCTTAACGCACGCCTTGCCTGGCTGGCTGCCGCATCCCTTTTCGGAGGCATGTCCGGTGCGCTTCTCCTGCTCTGGCTTCCCGAATCTCTATTCACGGGTCCGGTACCGATTCTCATCGCGTTCGCGACACTCCTGTTCGCGTTTGCACCAACAATCCAGGCTCGCCAGACGAAACGTGGTCCCAGGCCCATCGCAGCGCTGAGCGGCCCTGCGATGATCGGCGTGGCTTCCATCTACGGCGGCTTTTTCGGTGCGGGGCTCGGTGTCATCCTGACTGCACTTTTGTCGATCAGTGTCAGCCGGGACATTCGCACGGTGAAGGTACTTAAAAACCTGATTGCGACTATTGTTAGTGTCGCGTCCACGACGGTATTCATCACTCAAGGTGCAATAAGTTGGCCGGAAACTTTCATCATGCTGTTAGGAGCCCTTATGGGCGGTTTTATGGGAGGTTGTCTCATAAGATTTCTGCCAGCCGAATGGGTGCGCCGGGCAGTGATTGCTGTGGGATGCTTGATGTCCACAATATATGGAATTAAATATTGGACGTAAGGTACACAATATTACGTGTTCCGTTCGGTAATACTTGCACGGGGAATGTCCGTTTCCGAGGACGATGGCGACGGACGTCAACGACCAAGTTGGGTTCGGATGCGGGCGAGTTGCTTGGGGTGGAATTCAGCTCGTCTGCTTCAGAATGAGGCAAGCATTAAGTGGACGTAGCCGTTCCGCCCATTTTCGACACTTAGTGGACTTCGCGCTGAACGTTTCCATCAAACGCACATCGAAGGGATCGGTGTGAAAGCCAGAGACCCAAGGTAACGCTTGCTATCAGCATAGGTATAAGGATGGGCCAAAATATATAGAATGCCATGCTGCTTGCGTCAGAAGGCATCGTATTCAGCCAGCCGGCAAACAGGGCACAGCCAAGGCCGAAGGAGCCTACCGTCGCTCCGACTCCTATGAGGAGTGGCTTCATGAATGGGCGCGGCATCATATGGCAACCATACTTAAAGAGCCCGTAGCTCGGAGAACCGATTGTACAACCAGTCAGCTTCGGCTTTCCACCCCGAGCCAAAGCTGACCGAGGACTGAGGAACGGCCGCTTTGGAAAAGCGCCGCCGACGGTCTGAGCGGCTTTGTTGAGTCGGATGCGGAACGTCTGCTTCAGGACGAAGGGTTCATCTCACCACCCAACCCGGTCATAGAGCGGGCGGTCAGGACCAGACCGGACCTCGCCGTCGAGGGTGATATGTTCCACTCTTGAAAGCTGATCTTCGCTGCAATGCAGGTTCCGCCGAAGTCAGGGCGAGCAGGAAAACATTCACGAATGTCCCAATATGTCTTGTGAGTGTCAGGAAAAATCAAGTAGTGCTTTCATATGCTGTTACGGTTCTCCTCACAATGACCTGATACGTTGATCGACATGCGGCTTTCGAATTGGTAGCGAGATGTTGCTTTAGAGGCTGGCCGGGATCTGCTTATCCTTGGCTTCGATGACTGGAGGTCAAAACGTGATCGAAAGGTCGAAGCAGGCGCTCGCCGCGCGGGGCGTATTTTGGGAAGCGAAGACGCGAGTTAGCATCTTGCGGCTGTTTGGGATTCTTCTGTTGACCGCGGGCCTGTCTGCATCGGCCTCGCTCGCTGTGGCGGGTCAGGCGCATGGGCGGTCGGCAAGTATGCGATCCGGTTCAGGAACCCTGCTTGACCAGCAACCGCTACCGAATGCGCCGCTGGGCGCAACGGCCTACCGGGTACTCTATCGCTCGACCGGGATGCGCGGCGAGTCCATCGCCGTCTCGGGTGCCATCATCGTGCCTGCCGGGCCAGTACCGCCGGGCGGGCGCCCCATCGTGGCCTGGGCACACCCGACCACGGGCGTCGTCGACAAGTGCGCGCCCTCGCTCGCCCGCGTCCTCTACCAATCGATCCAGGGCCTGCAGGGGATGCTGGACCGCGGCTACATCGTGGCCGCCACTGACTATCCCGGGCTCGGGACACCGGGCGTGCACCCCTATCTCGTCGGCGTGAGCGAAGGGCGCGCCGTGCTCGATTCGGTGCGGGCCGCCCGTCAACTCGCCGGCCCCGGAGGCGCTACGAACGCGTTCGCCGTATGGGGTCACTCGCAGGGTGGCCACGCAGCCTTGTTCACGGGCATCCTGGCGCGCGGCTACGCACCGGAGCTGACGCTCGTTGGCATTGCGGCGGCGGCCCCGGCGACCGAGCTTGCCACCCTGATGATGGCGGACCTCGACACGTCCGGCGGGAAGAACCTGACCGCCATGACGCTTTGGACGTGGTCCCAGGTCTACGCAGCGCCCATGAACAAGGTGGTCACGCCCGCAGCCTTGCCGGTCATCGACGAACTCGCGAACGACTGCATCGAGACGATCCTCGACGTGCTGGAGCGGCGCGGCCCGTCGAAGGCACTCGACCGCAGCTTCCTGACGGTCAACGACCTCGCCGACCGGGAGCCCTGGCGCTCGCTGCTCGCCCGCAACACGCCCGGCACCCTGCCGCCACGCATCCCGGTTTTTCTGGCGCAGGGCACCGCCGACACCCTCGTCCTACCACGGGTGACGCAGGACTACCGGGCGCGCCTGTGTCGGGCCGGTAGTCGCGTCGAGTTCGATCTCGTGCCGGGCGTCGGGCATCTTTCCATCGCCAAGGATGCGGCACCTGCCGCCCTCGACTGGATCGGCGCCCGTTTCGCCGGCGAGCCGGCACCGAGCAATTGCGGAGCGCAGTGATCCCGGGCTCGCGCCGAGCCCCCGAGCGTGAGGAGGAATCGATGGCGGACGTCCTTGTGGTCGGAGCCGGCCCGGTCGGCTTGACCATGGCAGCCGAACTGGCACGCTACGGCGTGGGCGTGCGCCTGATCGATCACGCCCCGCACGCCACCGATACGTCGAAAGCCCTCGTGCTCTGGTCGCGCACGCTCGAACTCATGGACAGGATGGGCTGCACTCAGGCTTTCCTGGACGCAGGGCTGCGTGCCCCCGGCGCCTCGATCCGCAGCGGCACGAAGGTTCTCGGCAACCCGCGCTTCGATCATATCGCCAGCGCCTACAACTACGCCCTGATGATCCCGCAACGGGACACCGAGCGCCTTCTCGCCGGGCACTTACGGTCCTTCGGCATCGCGGTAGAGAGGCAGTTGGAACTGGTCGGCTTCACCGAGGCGGCGGACGGTGTCGAGGCGCGCCTGAGGCACGCCGACGGGCGCGAGGAGACGATCCGAACGCCGTGGCTGATTGGCTGCGACGGGGCCCACAGCACGGTGCGGCACGGGCTCGGCGTCGCGTTCGAGGGTTCGGCCCAGGGCGACGATTGGCTGCTCGCCGACGTGCGCCTCGACGGTCCGGGGGCACCGCCGCCAGACGAGATCGCGACCTACCTGCACCGCGACGGTCCTTTCGTGATCTTCCCGATTCCGGGCGGACGGGCGCGCGTGATTGCCACGGTGGGCAAGACGGATGGGGCGCATCCGCGGTCCGACCCCACCCTCGACGAGGTACAGGCCCTCGTCGACCGGCGCGCGGGCGGCGGCTTCCGCGTTTCCGATCCGGTCTGGCTTACGAACTTCCGCATCAACGAGCGCAAGGTGGCCGAGTATCGGCGCGGACGCATCTTCCTCGCCGGCGACGCGGCGCACATTCACAGCCCGGCCGGTGGCCAGGGTATGAATACCGGCATGCAGGATGCGGTGAACCTCGCCTGGAAGCTGGCGATGGTGGTCCGCGGCCAGGCCGGCGAGTGCCTGCTCGAAAGCTACAGCCCCGAGCGGAGCGCGGTTGGTGACATGGTGCTGCGCAACGCCAGCCGGCTCACCGACTTGGCGACGCTGTCGAACCCTGCGGCACAGGCTGCACGCAACCTCGCGCTGCGCTTCCTGCTCGGCCTTCACGCCGTCCGCGATAAAATGGCGACGCAGATGAGCGAGATCGAGATCGCCTATGCCGATAGCCCGCTCTCCGCCGGATCCGGATCCGGAGTGCGATGGGAACCAGACGCCTACGAGGGACCGGCCCCAGGGGCGGGAGGGGAGCCGCGCTTTCTCCTCTATGCCGCCGATGAGGCGCGCGGGGCCGCGCTGACGGGCCGCTTCCCCCGCCTTTTGGAACCGGCACCGCGAAAGCCACCAAACGCCTCGGGCTTCTTCGTCGTTCGACCCGACGGATACGTCGGCCTGTCGGCCGGGGAAGCGGGGTGGGACGACGCGGAGCGGTATTTCGAAGCGCTCGCCAAAACCGACGGCGGACACGCTTGGGGACAGGAATCGTAAGGGTACCGACGCTCATCCCCCCGAGGCCTCGCGCCGCTCGGGGTAGGTCTCGCCATGGCCGCCCGCCTCGCCGTCGGGCCTGGCTAGAGGGTGTGATCGTCGACTTTCATGGGAGACCCAGCGCTCAAGCCTCACGAATGGTCCGATGCCCGGCAGTCGAGGGTCGCAGTGGCCGAAAATCAGCCGGGCGGCACCCATGCCCCGGGACACGCCTCCGACCCAACCCAATTACTCACCCGTCGACCGCTGCCTCGACAACCCGGGGATTGGGAGTACGCTGTTGCTGGCACGCTTCGTAGCCGCGTTGCGGCGCGAGATAGCTGCACTTCATCTTATGAGGCCAAGGTCATGCATCGCGCGCTGCCGGCTCTCTTCGTCTCCTTCACGCTGATTACTGCCGCCCTTGCGGAGGAACCGCCGATCCAAAGCCCGGAGGACGGTGCTTGCCGCAGTCAGGCGAGGGCCGAGGTGTTCAGTGCCCCCAACCCCAATCACCTTGGCCTATGGGATCTCGGCTCGCAGATCTGGCATACTTGCATGGCGAGCTACCACGGCCGCGGTCCTAATCCAGACCGTCAGGAGCGCCGTTTCTAGCAAGCCGATATCGGGGGGCGTTCAGTTCAGCCGGGACGTCGCCATACCCCCGGAGCATGGACTTGTTTCAGCACCGGAAGCCGATCACGCCAGAGATGGCGACGGCCCTCCTGCATGGCGACAATCTGCATAAGGCCATTGTGGGAAGCGGGGCCCTTCTCACCCGCCTCAGTCGTCGAATGGAAGCAAAGTCGTCGATGATCCTATGCGAGGGAAGGTCCGCCTCGTTGATCCCGTCGCCCATAACCGAACCGGCAACAATCCACCCATCGCAGACGCTTTACCTTGGTTACGATCCATCAGACTTTCACCACTGAGCGAGAGCGGATTGGCGCGTACCCTACGAGAGCTCGATACCCCCCTCAGGTTTGCCGTTGCCGAAATGTGTACGGCTTCTCCACGAACGTCACACGTGCGCTCGATCCCTAATCGGTCGGGATCACCATCTCGAATTGAAGTCCGCTCTCGTCGATAATGCGCCGGTAGCGTCCCAGCAGGCTCCGCTCGATGGTCTGTTTGAGAAGGCGAGAGCCGAACCCGGTCCCATCGACCTTGTCCGCTTTGGACGGTGGCACGCCCTCTTCCCATACGATCTTCGTTTCGTGGTCTTCCCCGGTACCGCGCAGCTTGAGCGTCCCACCGCCTGACAGTGCCCCGTACTTGGCGGAATTGGTCGCGAGTTCGTGGAAGATCATCGCGAAGTCGTTGATGCGGTTGGGCGTCGCGACGGCTTTGGCATCGATCTCGATGCTGATGTTCGAGCCGGCTCGATAGGGGGACAGGATGCGCTCGGCGAGGTCCTGAAGCCTCACATCGCCTTGGTCGTGCTTGTGCGAACGCGTCGCCAAGGTCGTCGCCTCGTGCAGAACGCCGAACCGGCGCGAAAGGTCCTCAGCGAAATTGGGGGTCGACTTCGCCTCACGGGCGACGATGGCGGTGAGCGCCCGGGCGACGGTGAACATGTTCGAGACGCGATGTTCGAGCTCGGCCGTCAGAAGGTGTTCGGCTTCCTCGGCGCGCTTGCGGTCGGTGATGTCGAGGAAAATGGCCTGCACCCACTCGCCGACCTGGCCGGCATCTCCTCCGACGCCGCGTGCCGAGATCCAACGAGCGTCGGGACCGTCGCCGATGCGAAAGTCGAAGCTGTAAGGCCCTGGATCGGTTGCGCTCGCATCCCAGTCGAGCATCATTCCGTGGCGGTCTTCGGGGTTCACCTTGGCAAAAAGCTCGTCGATGGAGACGACGGATTTCGCGGTCGCCCAGAACTCGCGGCACAGGTCGTCGAGTTGGGCCAGCCGCCGGGTCGGCGACCAGGCCCACAAGGCGACGCCGCCCCGGTGGATCGTTTCCGTGAAGTTCGCGAGCGTCCACTCGTACTCGGTCGTCGTGGTATCCTCGGCCATGCAATCCCTAGGTCGGTCCTGATCCTTGGCGACGCCTACCGCATCACCGGGAGAAGGAACCCCTCGTCCGGCGATTTGCTCCACGCCCAGGCCAAGTGTGGCGCCCGCGCACGTGATGGGCGCGACCATTTCACAATCACGTCCGAAACCGGCAACCCATCCCCGCCTGGCCTGTTGACGCGCCATGTCGATGAAGCGCGCCCCCGACGCATCGGTCATCCTCGTCGTCGAGGACGATGACCTCGTACGCCTGTGCGCCGTCGAGATGCTCGAAGACGCGGGCTTCGCCGTGGTCGAGGCGCGCCAGGCCGACGAGGCTTGGTCGGTCCTGCATCGGCGGTCGGATATCGGTGTGCTTTTCACCGACGTCGACATGCCCGGATCGATGTGCGGGGTGACCCTGGCCGGACGCGTCTTCGAGACGTGGCCCGATATCCGTCTGATCCTGACCTCGGGGCGCCAGCGTCTCGCCGACCGGGAGGTTCCCGACCACGGCCTCTTCGTGCCGAAGCCCTACAGCGCATCGCAGGTCGTCGACGCGATCCATCACGCCGAGTGAGGCGGATGCCATCGTGGATTTTCTCGACCAGCCTCAGGACGTGGCTGGCATGTCGGGGGGCTCGACTGCGGCTCCATGCCTTCCTGGATGTTCCAGAATCGCCTAGTTCCTCGTGACGCGAGGACGGGACGTTCGATGACCCGCTTTCGTCGCCATTTTTTTCGAGCGGCGGTGCTGAGACGCGAGCCGGCAGCATCAGATGGTTCAAGTGAGCCGGCGTGGCCGGTGAGGCGACAAGCGTGAGAAGTATGTCAGTACCAGGCCCGACGCCGCAAACGTCGTCGGAAACCGTCCGGATCGACACGCACCGCATCCTATCGGAGATCGCCGGCGGCGATGGGCTCACCGACCCCTTCGCGGCGGCGGTCCGCGCCACGCGCATGCCGATCATCATCACGGATCCCCGGCAGCACGACAACCCGATTATCTTTGCCAACCAAGCCTTCCAGCGTCTCACCGGGTACGCCCCCGAGGAGATCATCGGGCACAACTGCCGCTTCCTACAGGGACTGGATACCGACCCGCGGGACGTGGCCCGCATCCGTGCTGCCGTCACCGAACGGCGCGGCATCGAACTGGCGATCCTGAATTACCGCAAGGACGGGACGACGTTCTGGAACCAGTTGCTTCTTGCCCCGGTCCTGGATGCCAACGGTGAGGTCGCGTACTTTTTCGCCAGTCAGTACGACGTCACCGCCGACACGAGGCAGCTGACCACCCTGAGGGGCGAGAACGACGTTCTGACGGCGGCACAAGCCACCAATCTGGACCGCCTGCAGTTCAGCGAGACGGTCCTACGCCTCGCCACCGAGGCCGCGGAGATCGGGACCTGGGATCTCGATGCCGTCACCGACACCCTGATCTGGTCGCCTCGCACCAAGCCGATGTTCGGTCTCTCGCCGGATGCTACCTATGACCTGTCGACCTTCCACGAGACGCTGCATCCCGAGGACCGTGACACGACGATGGCGGCATTCGCCGCGATGCTCGACCCGGCCAGGCGGGCGGCCTTGGACATCGAGTATCGCATCGTCGGCCGCGAGGACGGGATCGTCCGCTGGCTCGCCTCGAAGGGCCGGGGCATCTTCGACGAACAGGACCAGTGCGTTCGCGCCATCGGTGTGGTCGTCGACATCAGCGCGCGGGCCGAGATCGACCGCTCCTCGCGAGAGGACGAAAAGCGCCGCACCACCCTCCTCGATCTGAATGACAGACTCCGAGACATCCAGGACCCGGATGACCTTGCCTTCACGGCGTGCGAGATCCTGGGAAGGACGCTTGAGGTAAGCCGGGTCGGTTACGGCGTGATCGACAAGGTGGCCGAGACCATCACCATCGAGCGGGACTGGAATGCGCCGGGCATCATCAGCCTCGCCGGCGTCCTGCATTTTCGCGATTACGGATCCTACATCGAGGACCTGAAGGCAGGTCTGACGGCCATCGTCGCCGATGCGGCGACGGACCCACGCACGCGGGCCAACGCAACGGCCCTGTCGGCGATCAGTGCGCGTGCGTTCGTCAACATGCCGCTGGTCGAGCAAGGCCACTCCGTCGCGCTTTTCTATGCGAACCATGCCGAGGCCCGCGCCTGGTCCGAGGGCGAACTATCCTTGATGCGGGAAGTCGCCGAACGGGTGCGCCTCGCGACCGAACGGCTGCGGTCCGAGCGCGCCCTTCGCGCCAGCGAGGAACAGTTCCGCGTCTTCACCCAGGCGGTCCCGAACCAGGTCTGGGCGGCCCGGCCCGACGGGTATCTTTTCTGGTTCAACGAGCAGGTCTACGCCTACAGCGGGGATGCGCCTGGCACGTTGGACGGGGAGATCTGGGGCCGCATCGTCCATCCGGACGACCTTCCCGCGGCAGGCGAAGCCTGGACACGATCCCTGGCGACCGGTGAGGTCTACGAGACCGAGTTCCGCATCCGCCGCGCCGATGGCGCTTTCCGCTGGTTCCTGGTCCGGGCCGAGCCGGTCCGGTCGATCGATGGCAGCATCATCCAGTGGGTCGGCACTAATACGGACATCGACGAGCGCCGGTCGCAGGCCGCCGAACTTGCGGAATTGAATGCCTCCCTGGAGCGCCAGGTCGCCGAACGCACCACCGACCGCAATGCGTTGTGGCAGCTTTCCGCCGACATCATGCTGCGCTGCGCCTTCGATGGTCGGATCGTCGCCGTCAACCCGGCATGGGGGACCATGCTCGGTTGGCGTGAGGATGAACTCGTCGGGACCTCCCTGTTCGACCTGCTGCATCCAGAGGACATCGAGAACACCCTTGCGGGTGCCCGCCGCTCGGCCGAGGGCAATTCCCTGGCGCGCTTCGAGAACCGCTATCGCCACAGGAACGGAACCTATCGCTGGATCTCCTGGTCGACCCGTCCCGACGAGACCCTGATCAATGCGGTCGGTCGCGACATCACGGCGGAGAAGGACCAGGCCGAGGCCCTGCTCCGGGCCGAGGACCAGCTTCGGCAATCGCAGAAGATGGAGGCGGTCGGCCAGCTCACCGGGGGGCTGGCCCACGACTTCAACAACCTGCTTGCCGGCATCTCGGGCAGCCTGGAGCTTCTCCAGATCCGCATGGCGCAGGGGCGTCTGACCGACCTCGACCGTTACATCAACGCCGCCCAGGGCGCCTCGAAACGGGCCGCGGCGCTGACCCATCGCCTCCTCGCGTTCTCCCGCCGCCAGACCCTCGACCCGAAGCCGACCAACGTGAACGGGCTCGTGACCGGGATGGAAGATCTCATCCGGCGAACGGTCGGGCCTGCGATCCATGTCGAGGTTGTCGGGTCTCCAGGGCTATGGCCGGCCCTCGTCGATCCGCCGCAGCTTGAGAATGCACTCCTGAACCTGTGCATCAACGCCCGCGACGCGATGCCGGACGGCGGCCGCATTACCATCGAGACGGCGAACAAGTGGCTCGACGACAGGGGAGCCAAGGAGCGCGACCTGCCCCCCGGCCAGTACCTGTCCCTGTGCGTCTCGGACACCGGGACCGGGATGACGCCCGAGGTGATCGAGCGTGCCTTCGACCCGTTCTTCACGACGAAGCCCATCGGGCAGGGCACCGGCCTCGGCCTTTCGATGATCTACGGCTTCGTCCGGCAATCGGGCGGCCATGTCCGGATCTACTCGGAGATCGGCGACGGCACGACGATGTGCCTGTACCTCCCGCGCCACTACGGCGAGGCCGAGGAGGCGGATCTCATGGCGTCCCTGAGCGACGCACCCCGCGCCGAACAAGGGCAGACCGTGCTCGTGGTCGACGATGAGCCCACCGTCCGGATGTTGGTGACGGAAGTGCTGGAGGATCTCGGCTACACCGCCATCGAGGCCGCCGACGGACCGGCAGGTCTCAAGGTGCTGCGCTCGAACGTGCGCATCGATTTGCTGGTCACCGACGTCGGGCTGCCGGGCGGCATGAACGGCCGGCAGGTGGCGGACGCGGCCCGGGTCAGCCGGCCGAGCCTGAAGGTGCTCTTCATTACCGGCTACGCCGAGAACGCCGTGGTCGGGAACGGGCACCTCGACCCCGGCATGGCCGTCCTGACGAAGCCCTTCGTGATGGAAGCCTTGGCCTCACGGATCCGGGAGCTCATTGCCAGTTCGTAGCGCCTCCACGCCATTCTCTCCGCTGGTCGGTGTCTGTTCCGCCCATGGGGAGGATTGTTGCGGGTACCAGCCCATTAATCCATCGCATCGAGGATACCTGCTCGCCGCAAACGTGATGGGCCCAGATTCCGGCTCCACGCTGACCGATCACCACATATGCCTTCCACTGAGTGCCATGTTTCCCGGCGCCAGTGCCAATTAATACCTCCCCTGGCACACGCTGCCCCCTGGCGGCGGGTGGATGCACGGGGTCTCGAACGATCCGCGCGGCGCGGCGTTTACGGCCGTGCTTTGCCCGAGGATGGACCCGGCCCGAGGATGGACCCGTCGATGATCAAGGATGCTGCCGGCCTCGCCCGGCGCCTGGAGGCGGGGGATGTCCGCCTCGGCGTGTCCCTGGCGCGCGCCAAGGACACGGGCCGGGTGCGGGCCTTGGCGGCGGCGAGCGAGGCCGGGGGCTGGCGCTGGCTGCTCGCCCTCTCCGCCGGCACCCTGGCCTGGGGGGCTTTAAGCGGAAACCGCCGCCTGGCGACGACCGGGCGGCACATGCTCGCGTCCGGAATCCTGGCCGCGGCCACGAAGACAACGGTCAAGCGCATCGTGCACCGGACGCGCCCCAACGTGCTGATGGACGAGGGCCTCTACGAGAAGGGCTGGTTCGGGCCCAATGTCGGGCCCTGGCAATCCTTCCCGTCCGGGCACTCGGCGATGAGCGTCGCGGTCGCGTGCGCGGCCAGTCGCGCCTATCCGGAGATCCGGGGCGTCGCGGCGGCGGCGGCCTTCGGCGTCGTGGCGGCCCAGGTGTTGCGGGGCGCGCATTTCCCCTCCGACGTGACCGCCGGCGCCCTGGTCGGGTTCACGGCCGAGACGCTCGTGCACCGCCTCGGCTCCGGGTGGAATGGTCGCGCGTCCGGAACGGAGGCGGATTCCTCCGGTTGACGCGGCATTCCCCGCACGAACCGCCATCGGAGACGCCGCGTGCCCCACGATCCCCTGTCGAAGTATCCCCGCCCGCCCTTCGAGGGACAGCCCCAGAGCTTCCCTGGCAAGACCGACCGGATGTCCCCCGAGCCGGATCACGGCGAGACCAGCTACCAGGGCTCGGGCAAGCTCGCCGGCCAGGCCGCGCTGATCACCGGCGGCGACAGCGGCATCGGTCGCGCCGTGGCCATCGCGTATGCCCGCGAGGGCGCCGACGTCGCCATCGCCTACCTCCCCGAGGAGCAGCGGGACGCCGAGGCGGTGGCCGCGTGGGTCGAAAAGGCGGGCCGCCGCGCCCTGCTGCTGCCCGGCGACCTCAAGCAGTCCGGCCACGGCCGCGAGATCGTGGCGCGGACCGTCGAGGCGTTCGGCCGCCTCGACATCCTCGTCAACAACGGCGCCTTCCAGCAGCCCAACCAGGGCCTGGATTCCATCGAGGACACGGTCTTCGAGGATCATTTCCGCACCAATGTGTTCGGTCCGTTCTACGTGACCAAGGCTGCCCTCCCCCACCTGAAGCCGGGCGCCTCGGTGATCTTCACCTCTTCGGTGAACTCCAAGCACCCGATGCCCTCGCTGATGGCCTACAGCGCCACCAAGGGGGCACTCAGCAACATGGTGCTGAGCCTGTCGCAGCTGCTGGCCGAGAAGGGCATCCGGGTGAACGGTGTGCTGCCGGGCCCGATCTGGACGCCTTTCATCCCCGCCGGGATGAGCGAGGATTCGGTGAAGTCCTTCGGCAGCCAGGTGCCGTTCGGGCGCCCCGGGCAGCCGGCCGAACTCGCCTCCGCCTACGTGATGCTTGCTTCCGAGGAGAGCAGCTACACCTCCGGCGCCCTCATCACGGTGGCGGGCGCCATGCCGGTTCTCTGAGGACGCTCGGCCGGTTGACGCCCACCCCCCGCACCGCCTAGCTTGCCCTGGACGGTTCCTCTTCAGGAGGATCAAAAGGGAACGCGGTGCGGGGCTCAGGCCCCAACGCCGCGGCTGCCCCCGCAACTGTAAGCGGCGAGCCCATCATCAACACGTCACTGGGTGGAAGGTCCGTCAGGACCCGGGGCCTGGGAAGACGATGAGAGGGCGGTGACCCGCGAGCCAGGAGACCTGCCGTCAGTCGTGGTCACACGCGGAACGCATCGGGCGGGGTGTCCTGGTGGGTGTCGGGGCGTTCGCATGCCGCGAACGGACCGACGTCTTCGCGGTGACGTGCCACTTCGCGCGCGTTTCGCGTCCGCAAGCCCGTCGATGTCCGTCTCCGCCCTCGCCTTCCGCGCGTCGCGCGCCCGCCTGTTCCATTCGGCCGCCCAGCCGATGGTCCGCAGGATCGTGGGCCGAACCGACATGCGTTCGCCGAGACTTTGCGATTGTAACATTATAACATTCGCTTTAGCGGAGGGGACTCGTCGGCTCCGGCCGATACCCGTGCCCGTCCCCGGTTGCTCCATGTCCCGCTCCGACCCGCATCGCCACCATTTCCGCGCCCGGTCCGCTGAACGTTGCAAGCATCGTCTTCGAGACCGGGCCCTGCCCCTCGTCGCACTACTCAGCGGCGCCCTGTCCGCCCCCGCCTATGCCCAGGAGGCCGTGACCCTCGACACCCTCTCGGTCTCCGGTATCGGCACCGGGAGCGCGCCGCCGGCCGAGGGGCTGAACCTGCGCAGCCCCGGCCGCAGCGCCAGCCGCCTTGGCCTGACGGCCCTGGAGACCCCCGCCAGCGTGGACGTGATCGCGGGCGAGACCACCCGCCTGCGCGGCCAGAATACGGTGGCCGAGGCCGTTACCCAGAACGCCACCGGCATCACCACGGTGGCGGCGCCGGGCAACGGCAACGGCGCCTTCACGGCCCGGGGCTTTTCCGGGCCGAACTCGATCCAGCAGCTCTACGACGGGACCCGCCTGTTCGTGGGCGCCGGTACCGTCACCTTCCCGTTCGACACCTGGAACGTCGAGCGCATCGAAGTGTTGCGCGGGCCGGCCTCCGTGCTCTACGGCGACGGCGCCATCGGCGGCGTGGTCAACGTGGTCACGAAGAAGCCGCTCTTCACGCCCTTCAACGAGGCCCGCGCGGCCGTGGGCTCGGACGGGCTCGCGCGCCTCGCCCTCGATTCGGGCGGCCCCATCGGCGAATCGGTCGCCTACCGCCTCAACGTCAGCGGCAACCGCGCCGAGGGCTGGATCTCGCCGAACGGGGAATTCCGCAACCTCGCGGTCTCGGGTGCCCTCACCCTCCAGGCGACCCCGGACCTCGCGTTCACCCTGAGCCACGATTTCGGCTACCAGGAGCCCGCCCGCTACTGGGGCACGCCACTGGTGAACGGACGCATCCTCGAATCCATCCGGTTCAACAACTACAACGTCCGCGACGCCAAGATCCTCTGGACCGACAACTGGACGCAACTGCGGACGGAGTGGACGCCCACCGCCGACATCACGATCCGCAACACCGCCTACCGGCTCCAGAGCCGGCGCCAATGGCTCGACGTCGAGCAATACGCCTTCAACCGGGACACCGGCCGGATTGATCGCTCCGACTACCTCGAGATCTACCATAGCCAAGAGCAGGTCGGGAACCGCTTCGACGCGACCTTCCGGGGCACCCTGTTTGGGTTCCGCAACGAATTCCTCGCCGGCTTCGACGTGAATCACATCGCCTTCCGGCACACCAACAACTTCGCGTCCGAAGGCGGCGGCCTCGTCACTAGCGTCGACCCCTTCGCCTACGACCCCGGCCTGTTCCCGGCCAACGGCCGCGCCTCCCCAGCCTACGCCACCAGCACGCGCCAGGCCTCGGTCTTCGCCGAGAACCGGCTGATCCTGTCCGATCAGGTCTCGCTGCTCGCGGGGGGGCGCTACGACGCGCCGGTGCTGCACCGGACCAACCTCGTCACCGGCGCCGGCTTCGACCGGGATTTCCAGGCGCTGAGCTACCGCTTCGGGGCTGTCTACAACCCGACGCCGCTGCTGGCGCTCTACGCGCAATACGCCACCGCCACCGATCCGGTGGGGAGCCTGATCTCGCTCTCGCAGTCACTCGCCAACTTCCAACTCTCCACCGGCGAGCAGGTCGAGGTCGGCGCCAAGGGCGTCGCGCTCGACGGCCGGGCCGAATGGACGCTGGCCGGTTACCGCATCGTCAAGGACAACCTGATCTCGACGGTCCCGGGCCAGCCCACCCTGTCCACCCAGGTCGGCCGGCAATCCTCCCTCGGGGTCGAGGCGGCCGTGAGCCTGCACCTGTTCGCGGCTTGGCGCATCGACGCCAACGTCGCCCTCCTCCACGCCCAGTACGACGACTTCAACCAGGCGGTGGGCGGGCAGGTCGTATCCTATGCCGGGCGCCAGCCCATCGACGTGCCTGAGCGGGTCGCCAATCTGTGGGTCAATTGGGCCTTCGCCCCGGCCTGGGAGGCGCGGGTCGGCCTCCAGCACGTAGGCGAGACCTTCAGCGACTTCGGCAACCAGGCGCGGCGCCCGGCCTATACCCTGGTCAATGCCGGGCTCGACCATCAGGTCACGCAGACCTCGCGGCTGTCGCTTCGGGCCTACAACCTCTTCGACGAGATCTATGCGATCAGCGGCAACGCCGTGAACGGCATCGGCACCAACTGGCTGCTCGGCCGGCCCCGCTCCTTCGAGGTGGCCTACAGCGTGCGGTTCTGATGCGGCTCAAATTCCTGAAGCGCTGGCTGATCCTCGGCCACCGTTGGCTCGGCATCGCCACGGGCCTGTTCCTCGCCGCCTGGGTGCTGTCGGGGCTGGTGATGCTCTACGTGGCGTTCCCGGCGCTGACCGAGGCCGAGCGCCTGTCCCACCTCGCGCCCATCGCCTGGGACCGGGTGCGCCTCGGCCCCGCCGAAGTCATGGACCGGGCGGGGCTCGACCCCGCCCCCGGCGGCCTCAGCCTCGCGATGCGGGGCGGGGCGCCTGTCTATCAGGTGACGACCCGCGACGGCGCCCGGCACGCGGTCTCGGCCGAGACCGGGCGGGTGCTCGGCCCCGTCGACGCGGCGGCGGCCCTGGCGCCGTTCGGCCCGGGCGCCACAGTGCGGGCCGTGACCCGCGACCAGTGGACGGTGCGGGACCGCTACGATCCACTGCGCCCCTTCCACGTGGTGGCGCTCGGCGACGCCGCCGGCACCGAGCTCTACGTCTCGGCCCGCACCGGCGCGGTCGTCCTCGACACCAGCCGCCGGGAGCGCCTGTGGAACTGGCTCGGGGCGATCCCGCACTGGTTCTATCCCACGCCGCTGCGGGCGCGGGCGGAGCTCTGGCGCGGTGTCCTGCTGTGGGTCTCCGGCGTCGCGGTCGCGGGGGTGCTCAGCGGCCTCGTCCTCGGAATCTGGCGCCTGCGCCTGCGCCAGCCCTACGCCTCCGGGGCGGTGACGCCCTATCGCGGCCTCGGGCGCTGGCACCACCTCCTCGGCACCTTCGGGGGCCTGTGCCTTCTGACCTTCATCGCAAGCGGCTGGCTCTCGATGAACCCGAACCACTGGTTCACGCCCCGAACGCCCCCGGCGGCCATGCGGGAGGCCTATGCAGGTTCACCCAACCGGATCGATCGCGCGGCCCTGGACGGATTTCCGCATGCGGGGATCGTCGAGGTCCGGTTCACCCAGGTCGACGGCCGGTCCGTGCTGGTCGCGGCCGATGCGGGGGGGCGCCGGTTCGCGATCCCGTCGCCCGCGGAGGAAACCCTGAGGGCCGCCGCCGCCCGCGCCCTGCCGGAGGCCCGCATCGCCGGGACCGAGACGCTGACCGCCTACGATGCCTACTGGTATCCCCACCACGACACCCGGCCGCTCCCGGTGCTGCGCGTGCGCTTCGACGACGCGGCCGCGACCTGGCTGCACATCGACCCGGAGACGGGCGCGCTCCTCGACCGCCTCGATGCCAGCGGCCGGCTCCAGCGCTGGCTGTTCGAGGCACCGCACCGCCTCGACTTCGGAAACCTGTTCCAGGCCCGTCCGGCCTGGGACGCGGTGATGTGGCTCCTCAACGGCCTCGGCGCGGGCATCGCCCTCTCGGGCGTGGTGATGGGCTGGCGCCGCCTGCGCCACACCGCCCGGGTCCGTTAGGTCGGCCCGGCCGGAACCGGGTCGGCGTCGCGCCGGAGCGCGGCCACCTCCGCCAGCGCTCCGTCGCCCTGCGCCCGCGCCGAGACGGCATCGGGCAGCGCGTAGGCCGCGACGCGCAGGATGTGGTCCCGGTCGCGGATGACCCAGCGATAGCGGGTCGGATCCTCGGCGCAGGGCTCAACCTGGAGGGTGAGCGGGCCCGTGGTCCTGGTCTCCATCGTGGTCTCCCGTCGGACTGAAATCCCGCGCCGCCTGGGGCGCCGGGGACTCGGGTTGCGGACGATCGGGCGGTGGGCGATCGGGCGGTGGACAATCGGGAAAGTCCATCCAGTCCGTGAAGGCATCGGCCGGGTAGCTGTGCTGGCAGGAGGCAACGTGCCAGGGGCGCGGATCGCCGGCGGCCTCCGGGTCCCAGCGGATCACCGCGCGCCGGTCCGGGTCGTCGCGGTGGATCGCGATGATCCAGCGCCCGTCATGCGGAGCCCGGTCCATGGCCCTCCAGGTGCGCATGCTGCTCCCCCGCCCCCACCCTCTCCGAGGCGACAGCAACGCGCGAAGGGCCGGAACCGTTCGAACCGGTCTCCACCGAGGCGGCTGGGCTGCCTTGTGGGGCTTTCCCACGCCTGCCATGGTCGCGCCATGGCCCACCCGATCCCGCCCCGCTACTCACCCGCCGAACTCATCGCCGAACTGCGCGAGGCGGCTGAGGAGATCGCCCCGGAACTCAACGGCATCCGACCGGAGGAGACCCTGGAGGGCGAGTCGGCCCAGACCCTCGAGGAGATGCTGGACGCCCTGCGGCGGATCGCGGGCGGCGCGCCGAACCCCCAGGAGATCGCCCGCATCGCCCTGGACGCGAAGGCGCCCCTGAGGCCCTTCGGAAAGGCGCGGAAGGGGACGGGCAAGGTGGTGAGCAAGATCACGGACAAGCCGGCGGCCAGGGCTCCGGAGCGCGGTCCGCCCGAGGCACCGGGAAGGCCGCCGATGAAGCGGCCGCCCCAGGCGCCGGCGAAGCCGGCGTTCGGCAAACCCTCGCCTGGCAAGTCTTCTGTGAACAGGACCGCCCCGGGCAAGGCCGCCTCGGGCAAAACGTCGTTCGGGAAGCCGTCGGGAAAGCCGCACAAGCCCGTTCGCTAGGCCGCCGGCCATCCCGCGACAGCGCGCCGGATCGGCCCTTCGTGGCCTCGGGACGCGCCGCTTCCGCCGCCGCCCGGCCCTCCATCCGGATCGCGTTCGACGCGATGACGATCAGGGGCAGGCGGTCATCGGCTGACGCACGCGGGCACGGATTCGGCCGGGCCCCCGCCACGCTGGCGCCATCCTGCGGTGCTGTCTGCCCGGCGACCACGGAAAGGCTCCGCGATGCTCGACAGACGCACCCTCCTCTCCGGCGGCGGCGCCGCCCTCTTCTGCGGAGGCGCGGTACTGGCCGGACAGGGGCCTGGCGCGCCGTCGCGCCCGGCCCTCTCCGAGCGCTTCGCGGCGCTGGAGGCGCGCAGCGGCGGCCGCCTCGGCGTCCAGATGCGCGACACCGGCACGGGCCAGATCTCCGGCCACCGGGCGGAGGAGCGCTTTCCCCTCTGCAGCACCTTCAAGCTGCTGGCGGCCGGGGCGGTTCTGGCGCGGGTGGACGGGGGCACGGAGCATCTGGAGCGTCGGGTCCCCTACGGCCCTGGGGATCTGGTGGAATACTCGCCCGCCACGCAGCCCCGCGTGGCCGAAGGCGGCATGACCCTCGGGGATCTCTGCGCGGCGGCCATCACCCTGAGCGACAACACCGCGGGCAACCTCATCCTCACCACACTCGGCGGCCCCGCCGGGCTCACCGCCTACCTGCGCGGTCTCGGTGATCCGACGACCCGGCTCGACCGCAACGAGCCGACCCTGAACGAAGCGCTGCCGGGCGACCCGCGCGACACCACCACCCCGGCGGCGATGGTGGCGAATCTGGAGCGGCTGACCCTCGGCACCGCCCTCACGCCCGCCTCGCGGGCGATCCTGCTCGGGTGGCTCGCGGACAACCAGACGGGGGGCGCCCGGCTGCGGGCGGGCCTGCCCCCGGGCTGGCGCGTGGGCGACAAGACGGGCTCCGGCGACCGGGGCACCACCAACGATGCGGGCCTGCTCTGGCCTCCGGGCGGCGCGCCGATCCTCGTGGCGGTCTATCTGACGGAGACGGACGCGCCCACCGAGCACCGCAACGCGATCCTCGCGGACGTCGCCCGCGCCATTGCGGCCAACCTCTGACGCGATGGGAGCTGGCGACCCTCGCGCGATCGGCAGGCTTCGATCGAACGCAAGCAGTCTGACTGTACGGAGAACGTCTCCGCGCGCCTTTATTGCGCAAGATCGTTCTGAAGGTTCCATCCAATCAACGGCATCGGAAGAGGTGGCGCGTCTTTTCGAATAAAACCCCGAACACCTCCGTGATCGAGATCTCAAGGGCGTTTTCCGTAGGTGATGCGAAGCATGGGATGACGTCTCCGGACCTTCGGTCCGGCGGACAGACCGGAACTCGAGCGCGGATTGCGCGAGGCCGCTGCGACGTCGACGCTGCCGGAGGCTCATCGGGCGCGGGGCGCGGTGCCCCTGGCAGGACGCACATCCCTGCGTGACAGTCTGCTCGGCGCGATGGCGCAGGACGGACAGAACGTCCTGCAAGCCTACGAATTCCTGCAACGCGGCCTGCGTGGCAGCCCTCTCGGGGCGAGTGCGAGCGGCTCGCTCACCGCCTTTGCCTTCCTCCACCGGGGGGCTTCGCGGACATGACGCCCCCCTGCAACAAGGTCGACCCGAACGCCGAGCCACCGCCCGAGTGGCGGGCTCGGCCGCCAGGCATCGCGTTCGCGCGCCAGGGCGCATCGTTGTCCGACCCGGGGTATCCCCGCGGCCGATCGAGAACGGTACGGCTTATCGGCAGGTCACGTGAACGGTATAGGCCTTGGCCTGCTCGGCGACCGTCGCCGGATCCAGCGGGGTCGGATTCCTGGCGCCGCTCGCCGTGACGATACCGTTGGAGTCCAGGAAATTCAGCGCGATCATCGACTTGATGGCGAAGTTCACGTTTTGCGGGATGTCGTTGTTGACCTTCGCGACCGTCATCGCATTGAGCTTGGAGGCGATGACGCCGACCACGGCGCCGTACTGATCGATGAGCGGACCGCCACTGTTGCCCGGCTGAACGGGCGTCGAGATCTGCAGCATGCGGGTGTCATCGCCGAGGCCCGCCGCTGCGGTGATGTTGCCGACCGTGAAATTGCCGGAGGCTGCCAGCAGGTTGGGAAGCGGAAAGCCATAGGCATAGACGCTCTCGCCGACCCTTGGCTTGAGCGACAAGGCCGGCACCACGGGATGCTCGAAGGCGGTGCTCAGCACAGCCAGATCGTTCTGGACGTCGGTCGCGACGAGCCGAGCCCGCAGGGACGGCAGACCGAACTTGGCGATATTGATCTCCGTGCAGCCACTGATGACGTGGTTGTTGGTCAGCACGTGTCCGGCCTCCGACACGAAGAAGCCCGTTCCCGAAGAGCCGCTCTCCCGCTTCGGCGTCACGCCCGCGTCGGGGTTTGGCTTGTTCCTGGGGGGCGCAGCCTCCGCTTTCGCTTCGACGATGGCTTTCTGGCAGTCGATCATCGCGCTGATCGCATCCGAGGATCCGGACAACGAGAGCCGCGCGATCGACTTGCGCTCGAACAGCACCTCGATCCCACCGGCACGGGCGATGTCGAGCACGAAGCTCTTCTTCAGCCCGGATGCCATGAGACCGCGATCCGCACCGCGTTCGAGACCGGTGAACTGACCCTTCCAGCGTCCCCGTCCGGTGAGCATCATGAGTTGATAGATGCGATCGGGTTCGATTGATCGCCATTTGGGATTCGTGAAGGCGAGGAATGCCTCGTCCCTTTCTCCGTTGAATCCCATCCAGACCGTCGTCTGGTCCTCGTAGGTCGCGGCGGCCAGACAGCCGTCGGTCGATCGGCTGACCCCGATCGACCAGCCTGAAACCTTACCGATCGTTTTGTCCACGCCGAGGACAGGAGCAGCGGTGGCCGCCCGTGGTGCAGGGAGCGCAGCCGCAAGGGCCAGCAGGCCGATCAGGAACGGGCGCAAGACGAGACGCATGACGGTAAGAACCTTCCCGATGGTCTCAGCGGCCGCTGACGGGAATCGGCCGTGCGGTGCTCGATCCTGCGAACGGGTCGGATGCGGTGCTGATGGCCGCGCCGCCCTGCAACGGCCCGGCATTCCGACGAACCGGGGCGGATGCGACGTGGCGGCGGGACGGACGGTTCCGATAGACGATGACGCGTCGCGTCCGCGGAGCGTAGTATGCGTGCCGCGGCGCAGCCACCATGGCACCCAGGGCGAAGCCGATCGCGCCGCCGGCAAGGCCGTCCAGCGGGCCCGCCGATGCGCGCGGCACACCTGCGGTGCAACCGATGAGAGCCGCCGCGACGGCGCTGAGAACATATTTTGAAGCGTTCACCGAAAGCATCCCGATCGTAGGAAGGCTCAGAGGTTTGCGAACGACCTCCCGGGCCAGTGCGGAGAGGCATTCGGCGACTGGATCTCCGCGCCCACAACCCCCGCGCCGCCGATACAACCTATTCGAACGGCCACGCTTGAAAAGTCGTTTTCCGGCTTAGGATCGTGGGCCTGCAGTGTTTTTGAGCGACAACCTTACCGATTCGTCGGCCAGATCCCTCAAGGTAATGGCCAATGCCTCCAGGGGCGAGGTTGCGGCGCTGGACGGCTGCGGGGCCGCGAACAACCATCGTGGCTCCGGCGAAGGCATTCGGCGTTGATCCTGACGCCGGCCCTGACGCGGCAGGGCGTCCGCCGAACGCCCACTCCCCGCCTGGCGCATGAGGCGAGCACGCTGCTATGCTCAGTGCTAGGGCAGCCCGCCTGCTGAGCTTGAAGAGCATCGCGACGCGATCGAGCATCACGTGAAGGGCTGGGGCTGATCCGACGAGCAACCTCGTCCGGTTCGCCGCCTGAGGGCGTCTCCAGGGCACGACCGTTCCGCCGCGAGGCGTTCGAGCGCTGGCGGATCTCGCCTTCGACGCGGCAAGTGATGATCCCGAGAGGGCGCCGGTTGCCGACGCTGAACCGTCACTCGGCGCGCCCGAGCCTCAGGAGCGCCGGTCGGTCTGGCTGCGTTGCGACGATAGAGACCTGCAACTCTGACCGCATGAGCGGACTGCGATGTCGTCCACGCCCGCCCGGAAACGGGGGGAAGCCGAGCATAGGGGGCGTGGACGGTCGATCCTCGGACCGACACGCAGGAAAGTCCCGCCCCATGCCGTTCGTTCGCCACGGCGCTCAGATGCCGCGCCCCCGGCGGCATCGGCATCACTCGTCCCGCGATCGCAGGCCGAGGATCAGCGTGGTCGTCAGAACCGAACCGGCGATGATCAGCGACAGGACCAGTTCATCCGTTGGCGAGCCCGCGAAGGCCCGAGCCGTGGCAGGCCCGATCAGAGCACAGCCGGCGCCAGCAACGATCGCGGCTGTCCGTGGCGTCATTCCATTACCTCTCGCGGGCCAATTCAGACTTGCGAGTGGTAACGCTCGGCCGGGCGGTTTGTGCGCCCAAGCCGACCGCTCATGACGGTCTGGTTGCGTGTGCGAGCAAAGCAGAACCGCGAACGATCTACGAATTATCTTGGAAGGTTCAGGGTGCCTGCGCTGTGACCCACAGCGTTACCCCTGATCATTCAAGCCGGTCTGGAAACCAAGCTGAGTATTGGCGCGCCCGAAAGGATTCGAACCTCTGACCCCCAGATTCGTAGTCTGGTGCTCTATCCAGCTGAGCTACGGGCGCCTTCGACCGGGTGGCTCGTTGCCGCCGCCCCGGTGTGAGCGGGTGTTTAGAGGCTCCTTTTTGCGCTGGCAACCCTGGCCGGACAAGTTTTTCACGCCGGCTCGCCAGATGGGGCCGGCCTGCCTCGGCGCTGCGCACGGCGCGCTGTCGCCGGTCCGGCGGGACGCCCGTTGGCGATCGCGGCCGCGTTCGGCGGATGAAGGTTTTGAAACACGGCTGGAACGTCCAGAGCTGGGTGTCTGCAGGAAACCTGTCCGTCGCGAAAAGATCGACCGTGTTGCAGAGCAACTCGCGGAGCGCGATTCATCTTGCGATATCTGTCACGTTTTTTCGGAACAACCGACGGGCGGGCAAAGCTTGGCTCGCCCGGCGTTTTTGTTCGTTGGCACAGCTTGGAACGCTTTGCGGTCTCGCGAGATTGAGAGGGACTTTCATCCGTCGCGATACCCCAAGGAGAATGCCGTGAAACGGTCCCTGACCACCCTCGCCCTTCTGTCGCTCCTCGGCGCGAGCCCGGCCTTCGCCCAGACCACCGTTACCGGGACCCCGGCCCCGGACGCGAAATCCAGCGCGAATTCCGGCGGCCAGGAGGCGGTCACCCGCCCCAACACCGACAAGCCGGACGCCACGAAGCCCGCCACCACGCAGGCGGCAGCGCATGCCAAGCTCGAGGAAGGCGCCAACAGCTTCACCGAGGCGCAGACGCATCACCGCCTGACCGAGGCCGGTTACAAGGACATCAAGGGCCTGACCAAGGACGACAAGGGCATCTGGCGCGGCGACGCGGTGCTCAACGGAAAGCCGGTCAAGGTCGGCGTCGATTTCAAGGGCAACGTCGCCGCCCAGTAACGGATTCCGAAACCGAAGCGACCTTCGCGAACAGGAGCATCCTATGGCCCACCAGACCATCACCGCCCTCTACGACGATTACGACGCCGCCAGCACCGCCGTCGGCAAGCTCGAGGCGGCGGGCATTCCCCACGCCGACATCAGCATCGTGAGCAGCAACGAGGGCGACCGGCACGCCGGCCGCCTGAACACCACGAACGCGGTCGGCGGCACCGGCCACCACGACACGACCGAGAAGGCCTCCAGCGGCGCCGGTGCCGGCGCCACCGTCGGCACGGTCCTGGGCGGCGCGGCCGGCCTGCTCACGGGCCTCGGCCTCCTCGCCATCCCGGGTGTCGGCCCGGTGGTGGCGGCGGGCTGGCTCGTGGCGACCGTGACGGGTGCGGGCATCGGTGCCGCCGCCGGTGGCCTGGCCGGTGGCCTCACGGGCGCCGGGCTCAGCGAGAGCGACGCCCAGACCTACAGCGAGGGCGTGCGCCGGGGCGGTACCCTCGTGACGGTCCGGGCAGACGATGCTCACGCGGCCCGGGTCATGGACATCCTGGAGGAGCACGGCTCGATCGACGTCGACGAGCGGGCGCAGAACTGGCGCGCCGAGGGTTGGACCGCTCCGCAGGCCGCCGCCGCCACCTCGCCGGACGCGATTCCCGGCAACGCGCTGGGCGGCACCGTCGAGGGCCGCAACCGCGTGCGCGCCTACCCGAACACCCCCGTCTAAGGGCGGGGCGCCGTCCGAATAGCGGGCGCGAGCGATACGAAACGAGAAGCCCCGGGGCCCGATCGGCCCCGGGGCTTTCTCACGTCGCCGGCGCGGACGGCATGACTCCACGTCGCGAAGGCCCCGCATCGCGGGTCGCTCGGGAGATTTGAAATTGTCGGGAAAGGTGGGTCCCGGAGCCGAAGCTCCGGGTTCTGTTTCGACGGTTACCCTACCGCAAGATGCTTACGCCGCGAGGCGGGCATCCATGACAACGTTATCGTTGGCATTTAGAGTTTTGGCCAAATGCTCGAAACAGGGGTTACCTGCGTCGAACCGGTCGAGTCCTTACCGACAGCCGCATCGTCTTGCACCGAAGTGAAAGCGAACTCGCGATCCCTTTACCGCCCAGTCGATCCTATTTCGCCCCCATCAGAAGCTCACCGGCACGGACGCCCGTGAGCTCGTGGTGGAGGCGCCGGAGTACTGCCCTCCGGGTCCTGAAACGTTATTACGAACCGGTCATCAACCGCAGCTTCGATATAGGCGAACCCGGTCCGCCGGTCCAGTCGGCGCGTTATCCCGCCGCATCTTTCTGGTCCGCGAACCAGGCGGCGTAGGGCGTGTTGCGGGCCATGTGCCGGTTGAGGTCGGGGGCGCCATCATCCCACCAGACGGGGCCACGCTCTCCGAGGCCCCGCTTGGCGGCGTCGACGGCGCGACGGGCGCCCGCGAGTGCGTCCGCGTCCCCCGCCGTGGCGGCCTTCACGGCGCGGCGGGCCTCCATCAGGGCCGTCACGAGGGTTTCGCGGTCGGCGGGTGCAAGGTCCGGGCGGGTCCGGCGCCAAAGCCGTCCGCGCACCACGAGGTAGCGCCCGTCCGGCGTCACCGGGGGCAGGCCAGCCTCACTCCGCGGCGCGGCCACGGCGCGGGGCCTGCTCCTCGATCAACGCCTCGACGGCCGCGATCGTGTTTTCGAGGTCCGCCACGCGCCGCAGCATGCTGTCCGGCGGTAGCATGGCGATCTTCGCCGCCTCGACGATGAGCGTACGCTGAGCATCCTTGAGGCGGTCAAGGAGTATTTCCAAGTCTGACATGCTCCGGCTTTAGCGGATGCTTGGCCCGGCCCGCAATGGACTTCGGGCTCGGGCGCAGCAGAACCCGGATCATGAACGATCCAGTTCCCGCCGGTCGATCGCCCGGCCGCGCGATCGACCGGCGAACGGGTCCCGTTCCAGGCCCAGCCCGATCCGGCTCAGTTCGGATGGAAGACCACTTTCACGCAGCCGTCCTTCTTGTCGCGGAAGGTCTTGTAGAGTTCGGGGCCGTCGGCGAGGTTGGTGGAGCGGTGCGTGATCAGCGAGGTCATGTCGAACCGGCCTTCCTGGATCAGCTTCGTCAGGGTCTCGAGGTAGCGCTTCACGTGGGTCTGCCCGCTCTTCAGGGTCAGGCCCTTCTGCACGATCGAGCCCATGTTGACCGGCACCGGTCCGCCATAGACCCCGGGCACCGAGACGATGCCGCAAGGGCGCACGGCCTTGATCGCTTCGGCCAGCACATAGGGGCGCTCGGTGGAGGTGAGTTTCTCCTGCAAGGTGCTGAGGACCCCGGCGATGCCGTGGCCGGCGGTGGCCTCCATGCCCACGCAGTCGATGACCGCATCGGCACCCTCGCCCTTGCTGATCTCCTTGATGCGCTCGAACACGTCCTCCTTCATGAAGTCGATGACGTCGGTGGCGCCGTATTTTTGGGCCAGCGCGATGCGCTCGGGCACGGTCTCGATGGCGATGATGCGCTCGGCGCCCATGATCTTGGCGGATTGGATCGCGAACAGGCCGACGGGCCCGGCACCCCAGACCGCGATGATCTCGCCGCCCTGGATCTCGCAATGCTCGGCGCCCTGCCAGCCGGTGGGCAGGATGTCGGTGAGGAACAGGACCGACTCGTCGTCCATGCCGTCCGGCACCTTCATCGGGGCGACGTCGGCCATGGGCACGCGTACGTACTCGGCCTGTCCCCCGGCGTAGCCGCCGGTGATGTGCGAATACCCGAACAGGCCCGCCGTGGTGTAGCCGAACTGGGCGGCGGCCATCGCGGCGTTGCGGTTGGAGCGCTGGCAGACCGACCAGTTGCCGAGCCGGCACTGGCGGCATTCGCCGCAATTGATGTTGAAGGGCACGACGATGCGGTCGCCCTTGCGGAATTTGGTGAAGCCGCTCCCGACCTCGACCACCTCGCCCATGAACTCATGGCCGAGCACGTCGCCCGATTCCATGGTGGGCATCTGCCCGTCCATCAGGTGGAGATCGGAGCCGCAGATCGCGCAGGACGTCACCTTGATGATGACGTCGCGGGCATCCTCGATCCGCGGGTCCGGGACCGTATCGCAGCGGATGTCGCCCTTGCCGTGCCAGCACAATGCCTTCATCGCGAATCTCCATCCGGCGGGCGTCGGATCGCGACGCCCGGCGCTCCGGGGCGGTCTGTGAGGAATGTGGGACGCCGCGACCCGGGCACCCGCCACGAGAAGGTCGGCGGTCGCGGCCTTGTTCCCTGCGGACGCGGCGCGCGGGAACGGGCGGAGCCGCCCCCCGTTGGCCACGGACTCACCGGGCGAAAAGGCTGGTCCCCCGCATGCTGTTCCTCGTCCTGCTCCTCGTCCTCCTGGCGACCTTCGTGCTGATGGTGGTCCGGCGCAGGCATCTCGGGCGCCTCGCCTCCTTCGCCACACTCGTCGCCACCATCATGCTGATGCTCTGGATGCAGGATAGCGGCCTCCTGCCCGGCACCTCCGGCCCGTTGAGCGACGCCCGGCCGAAAACCCGGCTCGACCCGCCCTAAGTGTCGCGGGCATCACAGGGTTATGTGCCTGTCGCCGGATCGGCTGGAATGCCATGGACCGTTCCGGCCGGTCGTGCGTTCACAGCACGGCCCGAGCACGTGTCTTGCTCGGGAGCCAGCCCGGGTCTGGCCGCGATGCGCGCGACGCGCCGTGCGGCGAGGCGGCTGGTGACGTTCGAGGGGTTCAGGGCGAATGGCGAAAATCCTGCTGGTGGAAGATCACGAGGAGATCTGGGACTTCCTGTCCCGCCGGCTGAAGCGGCGCGGCTACGACGTGATCCTCGCCCATGACGGCGAATCCGGCGTGCAGCAGGCGCGCACCGGGCAGCCCGACGTGATCCTGCTCGACATGAACCTGCCGATCCTGGACGGCTGGTCGGCGGCCCGCGTGCTGAAATCCGGCAGCGACACCAAGGGCATCCCGATCATCGCGCTCACCGCCCACGCGATGTCGGGCGACCGCGACAAGGCGATCCAGGCCGGCTGCAACGACTACCACCCCAAGCCCGTGGATTTCTCCAAGCTGCTGACGCAGATCAACGCCGCCGTGGGGCCGCAGGCACCCGCCGCCGTCTGACCACGCCGCCGACCACCCGCGTTCCACGCCCCTGCCCGTTCGACGCGTCGCGGGTTGGCCGTGCCCGTCGCTCATCCTGACGAGATCCGAAGCATTCCATGAGCGACGATCCCATCACCGCCCGCCTGCTGCGGCAGGCGATGCCGGTCTTCACGACCCTGGCCTCTTGTCTCCTCGTCATCACCATCGCGGCGGCGCTCTATCTCGGGCGCGACATCTTCGTGCCCGTGACCCTGGCGATCTTGCTCAGTTTCGTCCTCGTGCCGGGCGTGCGCCTCCTGCGCCGCATCCGGGTTCCCCGGGCGATCGCCGTGCTCGTCGTTGTGCTGACCGCCTTCGGGGCGCTGCTCGGGGTCGCCCTGCTCATCGCCAACGAGGCGGCGCAGCTCGCCTCCGACCTGCCGCGCTATCAGGTGACCATGCGCGAGAAGATCGGATCACTGAAGGAGGCCACCGCCGGCAGCGGCACGCTCTCCCGCATGGTCGACATGGTGCAGGACCTCAGTGCCGAGCTTCAGCCGGACCTGAAGACGCCCATCCCCGAGGGGACCGCCGGCAGCGCCGCCCATCCGTTCCACGTGCAGATCGCCTCCGCCAAGGCGGGGCTGCTCGGCACCCTCGGCGCCGTCGCGGGTCCGATCCTGCATCCGCTCGCCACCACGGGCCTGATCCTCATCTTCACGATCTTCATCCTGCTGCAGCGGGAAGACCTGCGGAACCGCGCGATCCGGCTGGCTGGCTCCGGCGACCTGCGCCGCACCACGGCGGCCATCGACGACGCGGTGGCCCGGTTGAGCCGGTTCTTCCTCGCCCAGCTCGTCCTCAACATCGCCTTCGGCGTGGTGATCGGCCTCGGCCTGTGGTGGATCGGCGTACCGAACCCGATCCTGTTCGGGGTGCTCGCCGCGATCATGCGGTTCGTGCCCTATATCGGCGCGGCGATCAGCGCCCTCCTACCCCTCATCGTGGCGGCCGCCGTCGATCCCGGCTGGAGCATGGTGATCGCCACGGCGGCGCTGTTCCTCGTCGTCGAGCCCATCGCCGGCCACGTGATCGAGCCCCTGCTCTACGGTCATTCCACCGGCCTCTCGCCGATCGCGGTGATCCTGGCCGCCACCCTCTGGGCCTTCCTGTGGGGGCCGATCGGCCTCGTGCTGGCGACTCCCATCACCGTCTGCCTCGTGGTGCTCGGCCGCCACATCGACAGGCTGTGGTATCTCGACGTGATCCTGGGAGACCGCCCGGCCCTGTCGCCGCCCGAGATCTTCTACCAGCGCATGCTGGCGGGCGACCCCGCCGAGGCCATCGACCAGGGGCAGCTGTTCCTGAAGGCCCGCGCCCTCGTCACCTACTACGACGAGGTCGTGCTGGCTGGCCTCCTGATGGCGCAGGAGGACCTCTCGCGCGGCAGCCTGGACCGGTCGCGGCAGGACGAGGTCGGCACCGCCCTGCGCACCGTCGTGTCCCGCCTCGGGGCGCTGCCGGTCCAGCGCAGGACAGGCTCCGGCGCTTCGGCGGGCAATTCCGAGACCTCGGCGGCCTTCGACGCCATCGGGCCGGACCGGCAGGTCGCCGCGACGGTGCTGAGCCCCGGCGACCTTCCGGCGCGCTGGCGCGCCCCCCGGCCCGTGCTCTGCGTGTCCAGCCGCGGCCCCTTCGACGAGGCCGCGACGCTGATGCTCGGCCAGATCCTCGGGCGGCACGGCCTGTCCGCGCAGGTGATGTCGATGGCCCAGCTGCGCCGGGGCGAGACGCCGGAGGACCTCTCGGGGATCGCCCTGGTGTGCTTCTCCTACCTCGAGCCCGTCAGCCTGTCGCAGATCCGGCTCAACGTGCGCCAGGCGCGCCGGGCGATCCCGGGCGTGAAGGTGCTGGTCGGGTTCTGGCGCGAGCGCGATCCGGCCACCATCGACCGCCTGCGCCGCACCCTCTCGGCCGACGCCCTGGTGACCACCCTGAACGGCGCGCTGGACGCCGCCCTCACCTTCGCCAGACGCGCCTGAGACGGGGCCGGCGGCGGGCGGTCATTTGACATCCCCCCGGGGTTGACCCACTTCTCCCCCGCGCCGGCCCCCTGTTCGCGGGTGGCGGCACCCCCCGCACACTCTACCGCCGGTCGTCGCTGCTGCCGGTCGTCGCTGCGGGTCAGGCTCTGACGAGAGGCTAGAATCCGCACATGAAAGTCGTCGTCGTCGAGTCGCCGGCCAAGGCCAAGACGATCAATAAGTACCTTGGCGGCGACTACGAGGTGCTGGCCTCGTTCGGCCATATCCGTGATCTGCCCGCCAAGGACGGCTCCGTCGATCCGGAGGCGGACTTCCACATGCTGTGGGAGCTCGACGATCGGGGCTCGAAGCGCGTCTCCGACATCGTCAAGGCGCTGAAAGGCGCCGACGGCCTGATTCTGGCGACCGACCCGGATCGCGAGGGCGAGGCGATCTCCTGGCACGTGGTGGAGGCGCTCACCGCGCGGCGCGCCCTCAAGGGCATTCCGGTGGAGCGCGTGACCTTCAACGCCATCACCAAGGCGGCGGTGGAGACCGCCATGCGCCAGCCCCGGCAGATCGACCAGGCGCTGGTCGACGCCTACCTGGCGCGCCGTGCGCTGGACTATCTCGTGGGCTTCAACCTCTCGCCGGTGCTGTGGCGCAAGCTGCCGGGTGCCCGCTCGGCGGGCCGCGTGCAGTCGGTAGCGCTCCGTCTCGTCTGCGAGCGCGAGCGCGAGATCGAGGTCTTCAAGCCCCGCGAGTACTGGTCGCTGGTGGCGACCCTGGTGACCGACACCGGCGCCACCTTCGAGGCCCGCCTCACCGGCGCGGACGGCAAGCGCATCCAGCGCCTCGACGTCGGTTCCGGCGACGAGGCGGCGGCGTTCAAGCGCGACCTCGAACTCGCCACCTTCTCGGTCGGCAGCGTCGAGGCCAAGCCCGCCAAGCGCCACCCCGCCCCGCCCTTCACCACCTCGACCCTCCAGCAGGAGGCCTCCCGCAAGCTCGGGATGGCGCCGGCCCAGACCATGCGCGCCGCCCAGAAGCTCTACGAAGGCGTCGAGATCGACGGCGAGACGGTGGGTCTCATCACCTACATGCGGACGGACGGCGTCGACATGGCGCCGGAGGCCATCGAGGACGTGCGCCGGGTCGTGGCCCGGGAGTACGGCGAGCGCTACCTGCCGGGAAGCCCGCGCAAGTACAGCGTCAAGGCCAAGAACGCCCAGGAAGCGCACGAGGCCGTGCGCCCCACCGATATGGGCCGGCTGCCCAAGACCGTGGCCCGCACCGTCGATGCCGAACAGGCCAAGCTCTACGAACTGATCTGGACCCGCACGGTGGCGAGCCAGATGGAATCGGCCGAGCTGGAGCGCACCACGGTGGACGTCGTCGCGCAGGTCGGGCCGCGCAAGCTGGAGCTGCGCGCCACCGGCCAGGTGGTAAAGTTCGACGGCTTCCTCACCCTCTACCAGGAGGGCAAGGACGACGAGGAGGACGAGGACGGCCGTCGCCTGCCGCCGATGAAGGCCGGCGACCCGTTGAAGCGCGAGCGCATCGCCTCGACCCAGCACTTCACCGAGCCGCCGCCGCGCTATTCCGAGGCCAGCCTCGTCAAGCGCATGGAGGAGCTCGGCATCGGCCGGCCCTCCACCTACGCCGCCGTGCTGCAGACCCTGCGCGACCGCGAATACGTGCGGATCGACAAGAAGCGGCTGGTCGCCGAGGACAAGGGCCGCCTCGTCACCGGCTTCCTGGAGAGTTTCTTCAAGCGCTACGTCGAGTACGACTTCACCGCCGATCTCGAGACGCAGCTCGACCGGGTCTCGAACGCCGAGATCGACTGGCGCGAGGTGCTGCGGGACTTCTGGCGCGACTTCTCCGCCGCGATCGCGGGCACCAAGGAGCTGCGCGTCGCCGAGGTGCTCGACGCCCTCAACGACCTGCTCGGCGCCCACATCTTTCCCGAGAAGGCCGACGGCTCGAACCCGCGCACCTGCCCGACCTGCGGCGCCGGCCAGCTCTCCCTGAAGCTCGGCAAGTTCGGGGCCTTCGTGGGCTGCTCGAACTATCCGGAGTGCAAGTACACCCGCCAGCTCGCCGCCTCGGGCGTCGAGGGCGATGGCGAGGGCTCGTCCGAGAACGGCGGCCAGCCCGGCACGCGGGTCCTCGGCAACGACCCCGTGTCCGGCCTGCCCGTGACGGTGCGCGACGGCCGCTTCGGCCCCTTCGTCCAGCTCGGCGAGGCCTCGACCGAGAAGGAAGCGCCCAAGCCCAAGCGCTCGTCGATCCCGAAGGGCACCAGCCCGTCCTCGGTCGACCTGGAGATGGCGCTGAAGCTTCTGTCGCTCCCGCGCGAGGTGGCCCGCCACCCAGAGACCGGCGAGCCGATCCTGGCCAATCTCGGCCGCTTCGGCCCTTACGTGCAGCACGGCAAGATGTACGCGAATCTCGGGCGCGACGACGACGTGCTGGAGATCGGCGCCAACCGGGCCATCGACCTCATCGTCGCCAAGGAGCAGGGCGGCGGCCGGCGCGGACCGGCGGCCGATCCGGGCCGGCCGCTGGGCGAGCACCCCGAGACGGGTAAGCCCATCGTGGTGAAGTCCGGCAAGTACGGCCCCTACGTCACGGACGGCACCACCAACGCGACCCTGCCGAAAACCATGGCCGCCGAGGCGGTCGACCTGCCCCAGGCGCTGGAACTGATCGCCGCGCGGGAAGCCGCCGGCGGGGGCAAGAAGAAGGCGCCGGCCCGCAAGGCGGCGGGTGCGAAGGCTCCGGCCAAGAAGGCTCCTGCCAAGAAAGCGCCGGCCAAGAAAGCGCCCGCCAAGAAGGCCGCTGCCAAGACGGCGGCGAACGGAGACGAGCCGGCCGCCGAGCCGGCGGCGAAGGCGGCTGTGGCCAAGAAGCCGGCCGAAAAACCGACGAAGAAAGCAGTCGCGAGCGCTGCCGGGACCACGGCGGCCAAGCCGGCGGCGCGCAAGAAAGCCTGAGGCTCGAGAAGGCCTGAGGCTCGGGGGCCGCGCGCCTCCGGGGCCAGGCCGCCTCACGACCGTCGCGGTGTTCGATGACATCGCGACGGTCGGGAAGCCCCGGTCGGACCGTTTGCCGGCTCTAAATCGCTCGGGGGTGCAAGACGCCGTGTGCATCTCGACGCCCAGGCTCACGAAAATCTGAATACAGGACTGGGTGTGCGTCCGAGGGGACGGTGCGGGGGACGCCGCTGTTGTTATCAGTTGTTTAGGGTGTCGGCCCGAACATTATGGACATGCGATTCTTGTCCAGACGACCTGCCGACCGGCCCGACGCAACCCTCGCGCAGCCCGCGCCCGCCGCGCAGGCTTTGGCCGGCGCCGTACAGACGCCGCCGGAGGCCAGCCACGGCGAGGTGCTGGACGCGATCGAGAGCGACGTCCTGAAAGCGATCGGCAGCGTCGGCGAATCGATCGCGGCCACCCGCACCGACGTCGTGGACATGCAGGCCGGGCTGGCTGCCATCCGTGCCCGCATGAGCGATCTCGCGGAGGCCGCCGAGGCGGCCAGCGCGGCCAGTTCCGGCTTCACCGAGCGGACCGAGGGCCTGTCCACGGTCTCGACGCGCATCACCGATGCGCTGCACCAGGCCTCCGGGCATCTCGACCAGGCAGGCAGCCGGGGCGCGGAGGCCCGGGCGCTGATCGGCGCCCTGGCGACGGCCGGGAACGAGATCGCCAGCATCGTCGACACCATCTCGGCGGTGGCACGCCAGACCAACCTGCTGGCGCTTAACGCCACCATCGAGGCGGCACGCGCCGGCGAGGCGGGCCGCGGCTTCGTCGTGGTGGCGGCGGAGGTGAAGGCTCTGGCGGTCGAGACCGCCCGGGCGGCCGACGACGTGCGCAGCCGGATCGCGCGCCTGCGCGAGGGAGCGACCGCCTCCAGCGCCGCCATCGGCGCGGCGGCCGAGGCGATCGAGGCGGTCCGGCCCGCCTTCGGCACCGTGCGGGGCATCGTCGACCAACAGGTCGGCATCGTCACCCACGTGGTCTCGGAGGCCACGCGGACGGCGGACCTGATCGCCGACGTGAGCACCGGCGCGGGCGAGACCAGCGCCGCTACGGTCGCCCTCGACCGTCGGGCCGAGGCCATGGAGAGCGCGGCGGCCCAAGCCGCCGAAGAGGCCGCCGGCCTCGGGCGCCGCTTCGTCGCGGTGATCCGCCAGAACGAGATCGGCGACCGGCGCCGGGCCGACCGCTACCCGGCCGACCTGACCGTCGCGCTCGGGAGCGGCGCGCGCACCCGCACCATCGACCTCAGCGAGGGGGGCGCTCTGCTGGCCCGGCCCGAGACCGGGCCCGAGATCGGCGCCGGTCATGCGCTCGATCTCGACATCGCCGGGATCGGCGCCGTTCGGGCGCGTGTGGCCGCGATCAGTCCGATGGGCCTGCACTGTGCCTTCGAGGCCCTTGGGTCGGAAGCGCAGGCGAAGCTCGCCGGCAAGCTCGGGGCGATCCAGGCGGAATATGCCCCCCTGGTCGCCCGGGCCCAGGGGCTCGCCGGCACCATCAGGGACCTGATGGAGGCCGAGATCGCCGCCGGGCGGCTCACCGCCGCCCTCCTGTTCGATACCGACTATGTGGCGATCCTCGGCACCGAACCGCGCCAGTTCACGACTCGCTCGGTCGAGGTTTTGGAGCGGCTGCTCCGCCCGGTGCTGGAGGCGCCGCTGGCCGAAGACCCCGCGATGATGTTCTGCATCGTGGCCGACCGGAATGGCTACGTGCCGGTGCACAATCGCGCGGTGTCCCAGCCGCAGCGGCCGGGCGACCCCGTCTGGAACAACGCAAACAGCCGCAACCGGCGCATCTTCGACGACCGCACCGGCATCACGGCGGCTCGCTCGACCCGCCCTGCCACCGTGCAGGCCTATCGCCGCGAGGTCGGCGACCGCATCGTCATGGTCCGCGAGGTCGATGCGCCGATCCGCGTCCAGGGCCGGCACTGGGGCGCCTGCCGTACCGCCTACCGGTTCTGACGTACGTAGGGCTTCGCGGCGCTCGGGCGTTGTCACATCGGTGCCATGCGGCCGGATTACCCGGGACGCTCGTCTTCAGCCTTCACGGACCCGACCGATGACCGAACCGACGCGAACCCGCTCGCAGGCCGCGGAGGCCGCCGAGGATCGCGGGTCGAACGGCAGCGCCAACCCGACCTTCGGCGATGTGGTCGCGGCGCGCTTCGACCGGCGCGACCTCCTGCGCGGACTCCTCGGCGTCGGCGCCATCGCGGCCGTGGTGACGCCCCGGGCGCTGGCCGCCGGGGCAGCGCAGGCGGCGCAAGGTCCGGGCACCCGCTTCCCGTTCGAAGAAATCGAGGCCGGGTCGGACGCGCACCACCACGTCGCCCCCGGGCACGACGCCGAGATCCTGATCCGCTGGGGCGATCCCGTGCTGCCGGGGGCGCCGGCCTTCGACCCGCGCAACCAGACGCCGGCCGCGCAGAGCCAGCAATTCGGCTACAACAACGACTTCGTGGGCTACTTCCCCATGCCGGGGGCGGCCGATCCGGCGGCGCACGGCCTGCTCGTGGTCAACCACGAATACACCAACGAGGAACTCATGTTCCCCGGCCTCGGCCGCCAGGATACCAAGGCGGCCGACTTCAAGGGGATGACGCGGGACCTCGTCGACATCGAGATGGCGGCCCATGGCGGATCGGTCCTCGAGATCCGGCGCCAGGACGGCCGCTGGACGGTGGTGCCGGACTCGCACTACGCCCGCCGCATCACCGCCACGACGCCGATGGTGCTGACCGGCCCGGCCGCCGGCACCGAGCGGGTGAAGACCGCCGCCGACCCCACGGGCCGGGCGGCGCTGGGCATGATCAACAACTGCGCCGGCGGCACGACCCCCTGGGGAACCTGGCTGACCTGCGAGGAGAACATCAACTATTACTTCTCCGGCGCCTTGCCCGCGGGGTCGCCTGAGGCCGCCAACCACAAGCGCTTCAACCTGCCGGCCCGCGCCTATGCCTGGGGCCGCTACCACGAGCGCTTCGACGTCGCACACGAGCCGAACGAGCCCAACCGCTTCGGCTGGGTGGTGGAGATCGACCCGTTCGATCCGACGAGCGTTCCGAAGAAGCGCACGGCGCTCGGCCGCTTCAAGCACGAGGGTGCGGCGGGCATCGTCGCCAGGCAAGGCCAGTACGTGATCTACCAGGGCGACGACGAGCGCTTCGACTACGTCTACAAGTTCGTCACCACGGGCCGGGCCGATAGCGGTGACCGCGACCTCCTCGATTCCGGCACCCTGCACGTCGCCCGCTTCGACGCCGACGGGCGCGGCACTTGGATGCCGCTGGTGTTCGGGCAGGGGCCGCTGACGCCCGAGAACGACTTTGCCTCGCAAGCCGACGTGGTGATCGGCGCCCGGCTCGCCGCCGACCGGCTCGGCGCCACCAAGATGGACCGGCCCGAGGACGTCGAGGCCAACCCGAAGACCGGCAAGGTCTACGTGATGCTGACCAACAACGGGAAGCGCAAGGCCGGTGAGGTCGACGCCGCCAACCCGCGCGCCGACAATCGCTTCGGCCACATCGTCGAACTCACCCCCGACGACGGCGACCACGCCGCGCCCGGCTTCACCTGGGAGATCCTCGTCCGCTGCGGCGATCCGGGCCTCGCGGCGGTGGGCGCCACCTTCTCGTCGGCCACCACGAAGGACGGCTGGTTCGGCATGCCGGACAACTGCGCCGTCGACGGCCTCGGCCGGCTCTGGGTCGCCACCGACGGCAATGCCCCCTCGCGCACCGGCCGCAACGACGGCATCTGGGCGATGGAGACCGAAGGCGCGGGGCGCGGCACGGGCAAGCACTTCTTCCGCGTGCCCCACGGGGCCGAGATGTGCGGCCCCTACTTCACCCCCGACGACACCACCTTCTTCGTCGCCGTGCAGCACCCCGGCGAGGCCGACGAGGAGGACCCGAAGGCGGTACCCGCCACCTTCGAGGCGCCCGCCACCCGCTGGCCCGACTTCGACCCCGCGATGCCGCCCCGCCCCGCCGTACTGACGATCACGAAGCGCGGCGGCGGCCGCGTCGGGACCTGAGCGGCAGAGAACCCGCCCCTTCCGCAACGATAAGCGCCGCGCGCCACCGTCAGGCATTCTTAACCACCCCCATACCATGTCATGGGGTGGTACGCCGTGCGCGGCGGGGGCTTCGAGCCCCTGCCGAGCCGGGCGGGAACCCCTTTCTGTTTCCGGTTTGTTCCGGTATGGTGAGAGGATGAAGGCGAATGCTGCACGGTCTCCCTCTGCGATCCGGTCCGCGAAGCCCGCGGCCACACCGTCACCTGCGCGGGGCGCTTCGGTGAGCGACCCCGCACGCGATCTCTTCGCCGGCGGCAAGGCGCCGCCGGCCAAGCCCGCCGAGCGCCGCAAGCTCGATGCCGCGGTGGCCCCGCTGGCGCCGCCCGTCTCGGCGGAAGTCGGCTACGACGCCTCCACCATCGAGGTGCTCGAGGGGCTGGAGCCGGTGCGCCGCCGCCCCGGCATGTATATCGGCGGCACCGACGAGCGCGCCCTCCACCACCTCTTCGCCGAGGTGATCGACAATTCCATGGACGAGGCGGTGGCGGGGCACGCCAGCTTCATCGAGGTGGAGCTGGAGGAGAGCGGCCACCTCGTCGTCACCGACAACGGCCGCGGCATCCCGGTCGACCCGCACCCGAAATACCCCAACAAGTCCGCGCTGGAGGTCATCATGACCGTCTTGCACGCGGGCGGTAAGTTCGACTCGAAGGTCTACGAGACCTCCGGCGGCCTGCACGGCGTCGGCATCTCGGTGGTCAACGCCCTCTCGGACGAACTCGAGGTCGAGGTCGCCCGCAGCCAGACGCTCTACCGCCAGACCTTTTCGCGCGGCCATGTGCAGGGTCCCCTGGAGACGGTCGGCCGGGTGCAGAACCGGCGCGGCACCCGCGTGCGCTTCCACCCCGACGCCGAGATCTTCGGGGCGCTGAAGTTCGATCCCCGCCGCCTGTTCAAGATGGCGCGCTCCAAGGCCTACCTGTTCGGCGGGGTCGAGATCCGCTGGCGCTGCGCGCCCTCCCTGCTCGAGGGCCTGGACGACGTGCCGGCGGAGACGGTCCACCGCTTCCCCGGGGGCTTGCGCGACTATCTCGCCCGCGATCTCGAGGGCAAGGATCTCGTCACCGACGCGATTTTCTCGGGCAAGATCACCAAGCCGGGCGGGCACGGTTCGCTGGAATGGGCGGTGGCCTGGATGGTCGCGGACGACGGCGTCTCGGCCTCCTACTGCAACACGATCCCGACCGCCGAGGGCGGCACGCACGAGAGTGGCCTGCGCGTCGCCCTGCTGCGGGCCCTGCGCGAGCATGCGGAGCGGGTCGGCCAGGCCAAGCGCATGACGGCGGTGACCACCGACGACGTCATGGCGACCTGCGCGTCGATGCTCTCGGTGTTCATCCGCGAGCCGGAGTTCCAGGGCCAGACCAAGGACAAGCTCGCCACCGTCGAGGCCTCCCGTATCGTCGAGACCGCGATCCGCGACGCCTTCGACCACTGGCTCGCCGCTTCCCCGGCCCAGGCCAACAAGCTCCTCGACTGGGTGATCGACCGGGCCGAGGAGCGCCTGCGCCGCCGCCAGGAGAAGGAGGTCGCGCGCAAGTCCGCCACCCGCAAGCTGCGCCTGCCGGGCAAGCTCGCCGACTGCTCCAAGGCGGGCATGGCCGGTTCGGAGATCTTCATCGTCGAGGGCGACTCAGCCGGCGGCTCGGCCAAGCAGGCGCGCGACCGTGCCACGCAGGCGATCCTGCCCTTGCGCGGCAAGATCCTCAACGTTGCCTCGGCGAGCCGGGACAAGCTCGGGGCCAACCAGCTCATTTCCGACCTGACCCAGGCGCTCGGCTGCGGCACCGGCACCGGCTACCGCTCGGAGGACCTTCGCTACGAGAAGGTGATCATCATGACGGATGCCGACGTCGACGGCGCCCACATCGCCTCGCTGCTGATTACGTTCTTCTACCGGCAGATGCCCAAGCTCATCGACCGTGGGCACCTCTACCTGGCGATCCCGCCGCTCTACCGGATCAGCCAGGGCGCCAAGACGGCCTATGCCCGCGACGACGACCACAAGGCGCAGCTGATCAAGACGGTGTTCAAGGGGGCCAAGGTCGAGATCGGCCGCTTCAAGGGCCTCGGCGAGATGATGCCGGCGCAGCTCAAGGAGACCACCATGGACCCGAAGAAGCGCACGCTCCTGCGGGTCGAGGTGCTGGACGAGGCCCGCGCCTCCACCGGGGACGCGGTCGAGCGGCTGATGGGCAACAAGCCGGAGGCGCGCTTCACCTTCATCTCCGAGCGCGCCGCCTTCGCGGACGGGGCCGAACTCGACATCTGAAGGGCGGGGGGCGTCCGGTTGCGTTTGGGGGCTCGCCCGAACGCAACCGGCCCCTGCGCCGGCGCGAGCCCGCTAAATGCACCCGCGACACAGCAAAGAGCCCGGCCGCGTGGCGGCCGGGCTCTTTGCTGTTTTCGGCAGGTCCCGCGCGGACCGGGGTCGGCC
>NZ_BPQL01000077.1 GCF_022179225.1 Methylobacterium goesingense | reverse complement strand
GCCGCCGCCGCCGCGCCGGTCTCCCGCCGCAGCTTGTCCGGCGACAGGCCGCGTCCGAGCGCGATCGAGAGCTCGGGCTTGTGGTAGATGTCGCCGTTACAGGCGGTCACCAGGGTGATCGGAACCCGCGCATCCTCGGCCCGGATCGCCTCGGCGACGCTCCAACCGGCGATCCCGGCGCCGACGATCACCACGCCCGGCCGGCGCTGCGGGAGGACGGATACGGGCATGGGCGCCACGGATGCACGGCGCTGGTAAGGCTCGAAATCCGATTTCGTCACGCCGCAGATCGGGCAGGCCCAATCCTCCGCGATGTCCTCGAAGCGGGTGCCGGGCGCCAGCCCGCTGTCCGGATCGCCTTCGCCCTCGTCGTAGATCAGGCCGCAGGCCCGGCAGAGGAACTGCTTCCAGGGGCCGAGGCCGTCGGTCGGCTCTGAAACGCTCATGCCCGGCCTCCCGCGCTGGCGTCGGCCGGGAGGATCTCCCGCGAGAGACGCGCCATTTCCCAGCGCAGGTGCTTGACGGCGGGCGTGACGATGGCGACGAAATGCGCCTCGCGGATTCGCCGCTGGGGTGCGGCCGACATCATGTAGCCGCGTGCGCCCTGGTGCAGCAGGGCGGATTGCGAGGCGCGGAGCGCGAGCTCGGACGTCTGCGCACGCGCGTCGAGGACGTCGATCAGGTAGTCGTTCGAACCGTCGTAGGGGGACTCGGCGAGCCGCATCACACGGGCGCGGAGTTCCGCGAGTTCGGCCGAGATCTGTCCGGGACGATCGTCGAGGAACTGGTTGACGTGGCCGAGGGTCTCCTCGACCGCGAGCATCGAATCCACGCTTCCCTCGGCGACACCGAGGCCCATGCCGCATTGGAGCAGGATGAAGGCGGCGCGGATGCGGCCGATGAAGGGCCTGGCGGGGTCCGCGATCAATGCGTCCTCACCGACGAAGTACTCGTCGAGGCGCAAGCCCCAGGTGCTGGTGCCCTCCATGCCGGAGAATTGCGGGCAGGACCTCAGCTCCGCGCTGTCGCACCGGAGCAGGAACATGATCTCGTGGCTGATCGTATCGCCGGCGCCGACGACCCCCGCGATCGCGCCGCAATACTGGCCCGGTCCGATATGGCTGACCCAGGGCAGCATGCCGTTGACCCGGTAGCCGCCCGCCACGCGTCGAGCGCGCAGCAGGATCGGCTCGATCCCCGCGAAGGCCTTCATGGGATTGGAGAGGGCGGTGCCGCCGAAGGTGCGGCCCGCGGCGTGGTCGTCGAGAACGGCACCCGTCAAAGCCGGGTTGCCCGACTGCTCCATGTAGAGGCCGCAGACGTCGTGGCACCACATCAGGAAGCCGGTGGCTCCGCAGGCCCGGCTCGCCGCCTGCATGGCGGCGATGGCGAGGCCGATGCGGGCGCCGTGGCGGTCGAGATGAACGCTCAGCGCCCCCGCAGCGCCGAGTTGGGCCATGATGTCGAGCGGGTAGGCTCCGTGGTCGATCTTGGCCGCTGCCGCGCTCAAGGGACCTTCCGAGATCGCCGTGGTTCCGGCAAGAACGGCCTCGTCCGCCCATTCGGAAGCCGCGGGGGTGACGTCTGGCGCCTTCGCGAACGAGGCATCGGCCAGCCGAAGAGCGAGAGCGCTCGACATCATGGAATCTCCTCGGAGAGGTTGGGATGCGGCGGGACCGACCGGCCCCGCCTCCGGCTTCAGTCGGTCAGGCCGATCTCGAAAGGGATCGGGTTGCGCATGGAGTTGGCGACCGGCGAGTAGAGGTTCGCGTGGCGCACGATCGCGTCGAGCTCTTCGCGGGTCGCGTCGCCCTCGATGGTCACGGCGACGCGGATGGCCTGGAAGCCCATGTCCGCGGGCATTTTCTCGGCGCCACCGGCGCCCCAGGCGGCCGGGTTTCCGATATCGCCCTCGAGGTGGAGTTCGAGACGCGACAGGCGCACCTGCTTCCAGGTCGCCACCGCGGTGATGCCAACGGCGAGGCAGCCGCCGAGTGCCGACAGCACGATCTCGCCGGGTGCCGGGGCGGTGTCCTCACCGAACAGGTGCAACGGCTCATCGACGACCACCGGCTTGTGATGACCGACATAGCTGAGGGTGCGGTACTGGCCGTCGACGACGGTGTGCACCTTGTTGGTGCCGCGCGAACCCGGATTGGCGCGGCCCTTCTCCGCGAACTTCGCGAGGCCGTCGCGATCGATCGGACGCAGGTAGGTCGTGATGGTCTTCGGGGCGGCGCTGGCGCTCATGGATGGCTCCTCTTGCTGCGCGTGCCCCGCATGGTCAGGGCCGGCTCGAAGACACATCCGCAAGGCCGATGCCAAGGCCAAAGAAAATCTGAAATTACAAAATATTCAGCAAATACAATTGTTTATGAGAAAACGGCGTGGAGGCGCCACGAAAGCGCCGCCCCCAAATGTCGACAATTTGACGACATTGTCGACATTTGTCGAAGCCGCTCACGCGGTCGGCTGAAGCTTCCTCCACCGGTAGGAGAATTGACGCTCGGTGAGGCCGAGCCTCTGCGCGGCCCGGGTCTTGTTGCCCCCGGCCTGGGCGAGCGCGAGGCGCAACTGCTCGGGTCCATGCGAGTCGGCCGACAGATAGGGGCGGATCATCGCGATCGGCGGAGGCACACCGTTCCCGTCCCGCACCCCGGGGAACACGCTTGCCGTCCCGCCGGCGTCTCCGAGCATCGGCCGGAGATCGTCCACGTCGAGAACGCCCGCGTTGGACAACAGCACCGTTCGCTCGATGAAGTTCGCGAGCTGTCGGATGTTGCCCGGCCAAACCTGATGGGCGAGGTGCGCGATCGCGGCCTGGGTCAGGTTGACGTTGCGCTGGTTCTCCTGGTTCGCCCGCGTCAGGAAGTGCAGTACGAGATCGGGAATATCGCTCCGTCTGTCCGCGAGGGGCGGCAGGGTGATGGGGATGACGTTGAGGCGGTAGAACAGGTCCTCGCGGAAGCGGCCCCGCGCGACCTCTCCCGCGAGGTCCCGGTTCGTCGCCGCGACGAGGCGCATGTCCACACGGATCTCGCGCTTGCCCCCGAGCCGCACGACGGTGCCCTCCTGAAGGGTCCGCAGCAGCTTCGTCTGGAGGATTGCGGGCATCTCGCCGATCTCGTCGAGGAAGATGGTGCCGCCGCTGGCCTGCTCGAACCAACCTGCACGCGCGTCGGTCGCGCCGGTGAACGCGCCACGCTCGTGACCGAAGAGCTCGGATTCGAAGAGGTTTTCGGGAATTGCCGCGCAGTTGACCTTGACGAAGGGCTGGTCGCGCCGCGGACTGGCGAGGTGCAGCGCGCGGGCGAACAGTTCCTTGCCGGTTCCGGAATCGCCGAGCAGCAGGACGCTCGCGGTCGCGTCGGCGACCTTCTCGACTTGAGCAAGGGCGCGCAGGAGCGCGGGCGACGTGCCGATGATGCCGTAGCGCGCACGCTTGATACGCAGTTCCCGCGCGAGCATGTCGTTGTGTTCTTCGAGCGCACGCGTCTTCTGCTCCACGCGCTCGTTCAGGGTCAGCAACTGGCCGATCATCGTGGCGATGATACGCAAGATGGTCAGATCGTCGGAGAGCGCCCTCTCACGGTGGCGAATCCGGTGACACGCGATGGCACCCACCGTCTTCTGATCGACCCGGATCGGAAGCGCCAGGAACGAGACCGCGCCTTGGGGAAGCTGGGCGCGTTCGACGGCCCGCCCGAGGAAGGTCGGATCCTTGTCGATGTCCTGGACGATGATGAGGTGGCCATCCTGGATGACGCGTCCGGTGATGCCTTCGCCCAGCGCGTACCGGCCTCGGCCGATCTCTTCGCGGGTCAAGCCATAGGCGTACGCGATCCGGTAGCCATCGGCGTTCGGGTCCTTCAGGACGATGCGCCCGCGGTTGAGCCCGACGATCTCGGAGAGGAGATGCAGCATCTCGCGGGCGACCTGATCGAGGCGGATGCCTTTGCCGATCAGGTTCATGACCTCCTGAAGCAGGAACATCTCCTGGGTGCGCCAATGCGCACTCGATGCAATCTTGCCTGCACGTCCATCGGTCACTGAGTGAGCCTCGCTTTCGCACGCAAGGGTCCGATGGATTGCAAGCTTCGTGCAACCGGCACGCTTCGCGCAAACGAAAAGGTGGGGCCGGGGAGGGACCGGCGGCGGGTCGCCCTATGCGCCGTCCGGGCCACCGAGAGAGAGCCGCCCGTTGGGCGTGGTCGAGGCACGTTTGCAGGCCCCATCGTCCGGTGGACGGGAGGCGGACTCAGGAGCGGGCGTTCGACTTCATGAGGGAACGCCGTCGCCCGCGAGGTGGAGACGGGGCCTCGGGATCGGCTGAGAGCCGGGTCCTCCACCGCCGGACGCAGCGTTCCGGCAATCCACCACCGTCGCCTTCGCCGTCTCGATGGCGATGCCGACCGCCGCCATCGTCCGCATCTCGGGCTCGCGCTCCCGGGCATAACGGACGACGTCCGTGGCGAGCCGGTCGATCTCGATGTTCAGGGCTTCGATGGCCTCCGGCTCGCGCAGGGTCCGGGCCTCTTCGATGATCTCCAGCAAGCGGTCCGTGACCTCGTCGATGCGCTCGCGCCGGGCGCCGGCCAGCCTCTGACGCAGCCAGGCGACGGCGGAGGCCAGGCCGCCGGCCAGGGCCGCGAGCAGGTACAGGGTGTCGCCGTAGCGATCGACGAAGCTGTGCTGCTCGCGTTCGTAGTAGTCGATCGCGCCCGGATGGATCGGGATCCGGGCGCTCGTCGCGGCCGCGGTGGTGTCGTAGGCGGGCGCCAGCACGTACTCGGCCGCGTCGCTCGACTTCGCGGCCGCCGTACGCATCTCGAACAGGTGCTGCGTGACGTCCGCGGCCACCACCCGGCTCAAGGACGCGCGGGCCATCAGCCGGTACGAGGCCCCCACCGTCTTGACGTCGTCGTCCGGCAGCTTGGGATGCCCGCCGAACAATCCCCCGGGGATCGTGACGGCCTGCAGTCGTGGGAAGCGTTCGATCACGGCGCCGTCGTCGGGCACCCCGACGAAATTGACCTTGCCGCCCTTGCTCACGGCCTTGACCGCCTCGACGAGGGCCAGGGCCTTCGGAGCCGACGGGGCGATGATGCTGACGAAGGCGTCGACCGTCCGGCTCTGGATCGCGGTGCCGACCTGCGCCGCGTCGACGGGCACGAGCAGCACCGACTTGACCGGGACCTTGGTGCCGGGCGCGTCCGTCTCCAAGGTCATTCCGTAATAGCCGAGGATGTTCTTCAGGAGGGAGAAGTCGGCATCCTTGTGCGCGGCAATGCCGAGCCGCCGGCCGCCGAGCTTCGGAAACGCATCGATCCCCGTCGTCTCCGGCGAGACGATGACCATGGCCTGGTCGCGCAGGATCGCGAGGGTGAGGCCGTTGGTCGGCAGATCGACGTCCGGCCGAACGACCGCGAGGTCGGCGCGCCCGTCCTGAAGCGCCGCCGCACTTTCCCTGACGTCGTCGAAGGACAGGATCTTGAGCCGGACGTTCTCACCGCCGGCATCCAGCGCATCGGCGTAGGCCTTGATCAGCGCCGGTTCGGTGCCGTCGCGTGGGGCGACCGCGATGACGAGCGTGGTCGCCTGGGCGAGGTAGATCGCGAGCGCGCCGGCACCGAGGATGACCGCGATGGCCCCGACGGCGAGGGTGGCGCGGCCGAACACCCATTGTGGAAGCTTCGGCATCGCCGGCGATGATCCTCTGGGTGCGTGTTCGGCCAAGCAACGACCGGCGGTGCCGTCGGCTCCGCCCCGGTGCGACATTCTCGCCAGGGTCAAGAGAACGTGAAGCGCCCCGCCATCGCCGACGGCTGGGTCAAGCCCCCTGTTCCGGCGGACCCCTGTTCGACCTGTCGACACCCGGCGCGACCGGGTGCGGACAGGCCGCACCGATTTCGCCTAAGCGGCGACGGGCTTGGCGTGAGGGACCTTGGCGTGACGGAACATGGCGTGACGGACCTTGCCGTCGAGTTCCACGTGGATCGCGTGGCGGACGCCGTCCTTCACGCCGACGATCTCGAAGTGCTTCGGCTTGCGCTTGGGCTCTCCCTCGATCTCATAGCCCTGGGCCTTGACCGCGGCACGGGCCGCGTCCGGGTCCGCCGCGGCGTGCTTGTCGTCCTCGTGCTTCGTCGGCCACGCGACTTCGTGCGTCGTGCCGTCCGCGAGCGTGATGGAGGACACCTTGATCTCGGACGGCTTGCGCGCGCCCTTGATCGTGACCGTGTCGCCCTGGGCGACCGCGATGCCCTCGGCACCCTTCGGTCCCAGGTCGGCGAGGCAGCGACCGTCCTTGCCCTCGATGGCGAAGCGGTGGCCGAAGAGGGCCCAGACGGTGCCGGTGACGGTCTGCGTATCGTTCATGTGAAATCTTCCTCGGATGTCGCTCGCCGACCTGGGGCGCGAGACGCTCGCTAAGCCCGGATGGGCCATTTCCCGGCGGCGCCGAACCGGACCGCCACCTGCCCCTGTCGGGGGTGGGGACCGATCTAAGCCGGGGCTTCCAACCCATCCTGAACCGGGACGTTCAGCTCCCGTTAGGGAACCGAACCGGGCGTCACAACGGCCAAGCCCAGCCCACCGGCCGGAGCCGGCGGTACGGAACATCCCGTGGATCAGCGCCCACCGGCGCTGCTGTTCGGGATGGCCTGCTCGGGACGGCCCGCATTGCCGCCGGCGGCCGAGTCCGTCTCGATTGTGTCGGCGCCAGTCGCGCCGCGCGAGATGACGACGTCGCGGTCATTGCCCGTGCTGTTGGGCTCGCGCACGACGATCGTGCCCTCGGTGCCGGCTTGCCGGGGAGGGAGGCCGCTCTGCGCCAAGGCGGGTGACAGCATCAGGGTGGCCAGACCGGCCAGGAGAATTGTTTTCATTGGAGAGGACCTTTTCGGGGTGGCCAATTCGGGGTGGCCAATTCGACGTGGCCAAGCGTTCGCGGGCCGCCGGGGATAAGCGGATCGCCCGCATCGCATTTCCGTCCCGCGGCTTCACAAGCTCGATATCGGTGCGTGACAGGTTCCGCGCCGCCTCCGGGGTCTCCGCATGGCCGGCAGCGGAGATTGGTCGTCCGACGCGAGATTTCCGACCCGCGTTTCGAGGGCCGATGCCGGAATCTACCCGGCCCCGTCGTCGAACGGACCGGCTGCCCGCGACCCGTGCCAGTGATGCGGACAGCAAGCGGTATCTGCGGCTCTGTGTCGGAAATCGACGCAATCCGGTCGCTCTGGAGCGGACACGCCTGCTCCGAGCGACGACAGCATGCATCGCGCCGCTCGGCCGGCGTCCCGAGCGGGCTCGATCACAGATCGGACGGGCGGTTCAGGCCGCGAACTTCCGGACGGCTTCGACCACCCTGTCGCCGCGGAAGGGCTTGTCGCAGAAGATGCCCCGCGCCGGGATCCGAGCGACGTCCGGCCTCAGCGCACCGGTCATCACGAGTTCGATCGGCGGCCAACGGTCCCGGATCATGGCCATGAGCGTCAGCCCCATGACCGAGCCCCGCACGTCGAGATCGGCGAATACGACGTGGATATCCGCGCGTGCCTCCAGGATCTGGATCGCCGAGGCGGTGCTCGTCGCGACCACGGCCTGGCAACCCGCTTCCTCCACGAGGTCGCTCATGACCATCGCGAGGATCGGCTCATCCTGAACCACGAGGACCACCGGCCGCGTCGTGGCATCGTCCGCATCTCTCATCACGACCGCTGAACCTCATGAAGAGGCGCACGCATCGTCGCTCGCACTCCGTCCGGGGCGTAATCCACTTCGACACCACCGGCACCGCCGAGACCCATTCGGATCAGGCGGGAGCCAAACCCTCTGCTGGTCGGCGCCTTGACGGGAGGCCCGCCGCGTTCGTGCCAATGCAGGACGAGATCCGGTGTTCCGGATCTCGCCTCGACATACCAGCGCACCTCGACGCGTCCCGCGTCGGACGACAAGCTCCCGTACTTCGCCGCGTTCGTCGCCAATTCGTGCAGGAGAAGGGAGGCCGAGAGCGCTGCGCTGGGGCCCATGGCGATGTCGGGCCCATCGAGAACGAGCCGTCCGGCGGGAGCGGTGGTCGACAGCACGTCCTCGCATACTGCCCGCAGCGACGCGGACGCCCAACTCGTGCGCAGCAGGAGATCGTGCGCCGACGCCAGCGCCTGCACCCGTCGCTCGAAGGCCTCCACCGGCTCTCGGTCCGAAACCGCCCGGAGGGTCTGGCGCGCGATGCTCGTGACCATCGTGAGGGTGTTCTTGAGGCGATGCGAGAGTTCGTGGTTGAGAACCTCCTGTCGCTCCTCGGCCTGCACCCGCTCCGTCACGTCGTTGGCTGCCCCGAACCACTCGACGATCGCGCCGTGCTCGTCGAAGATCGGCACCGCGCGCGACAGGACCCAGCCGAAGCTGCCGTCGGCCCTGCGGACACGATGCTCCAGTTCGAAGACGTCCCTGCGGTGGATCGCGTCCGCGATCGCATCCATCACGCCGGGACGGTCTTCCGGAGCGATGTAGGCATCCAGCCAGCGCATGTCGGGCGAGCCCGTGTCGGTGAGGAAGCCCGCCCCGTCGAGGGCGCGCATCTCCTGCCAGTCCGGGCTCATGCGATAGACGGTCTGGGCCCCGGCGGTCACGAGCGCACGAAAGCGGGTGTCGCTCTCGTGCAGCGCCTTCTGTGCGGAGCGCCGCTCGGTGACGTCGTTGAACAGGATCGCGATCCGACGCTCCTCGGGCTTGCCGATGCGGACGGCCCGGACGTCGAACCAGCGCTCGAAGGCGGCGGCGTAGTTCTCGAAGCTCGCCGGCTCGCCGGTCTTGGCGACGTGTCCGTAGGCGTCGAACCAGAAGCGCTCCAGATCCGGCGCGAACTCCGTGACCCACTTGCCCCGCAGGTTGACGCCGGCCTGACGCTCGAAGGCGGGATTGGCCTCGACGAAGCGGTAGTCCACCGGCCTGTCGTCGCCGTCGAACTTCACCTCGACGATGGCGAACGCCGCCTCGACGGTGTTCAGGATGGTCCGGAAGCGCTCCTCGCTCTCTCGCAGGGCGGCCTCGGCCTGTTTGATCGCGGTGATGTCGCGGGAGATCGACAGGAGCTTCTCCGGCGCACCGTCCGAACCGGCCATCGGCGTGACGATGACGTCCCACCAGCGGGGTGAGCCCTTCAGGGTCGGCGCGCCCCCCTGGAAGCGTCCTGTGCCGCCGCGCTTGGCCGCCTCGATCGCCGCCAAGGCGTCGGGATGATGGTCGCCCGGCCAGAGGTCCAGCCAGCACACGCCCGCGACGGCACCGAAGTCGTCGACCTCCATGACGCACATGCCGCCTTCGCTCATGAACTCCAGCCGCGCATCGAGGTCGAGGACCTTGACGCAGTCGGCCGAGCTCGCGAGCACCCGGCGGTTGAACTCCTCACTGGTCCGCAGGGCCTCCTCGGCGACCTTGCGCGCATTGATGTCCGCTGTGACGACGAGAAAGTGCTTGATGTCACCCCAGCGGTCGTCGAGCCGTTGGATGCTGCTGTTGGCCCAGATCAGCGTGCCGTCCGGGCGCACGTAACGCTTGTCGAGGGACGCCGCCCGGCCGGTCTCGACGGCCAGGCCGAGCGCGGCGAAGCTCGGCGCGAGATCGTCGGGCCAGGTGACGTCGGCGACACCGAGGGTGAACACCTCCTCGGCCGGGCGGCCGAGGATCCGGCACAGTTCCGGGTTCACGCGGAGGAAGCGGCCGGTGCGGTCGACCGCCGACAACCCGACCGAGGCATTGGCGAAGATCGCCGTCAGTTGCGCTTCGCTCTCCCGAAGCCGAGCCTCGGCTCGGGCGCGCTAGAGGACCGACCACAGGCGGGCACAGGTTTCCTCGACCAGTGCGATCTCGGCCGGCGTCCAGGCGCGGGGCTCCGCATGGTGCAGGAACAGCATGGCGACCATCCGACCCGCCCGAAGATGCGGCACGTCGAGGACGGAGAGCGTGCCGATCCCCTCATAGGCTGCGACGACATCGGGATGCGCGGTCAGCGGGTCCGCGCGGACATCGCCGACCGCGACGGTCGCGCCGGCCCTGAGTTGCGCCGCGAACGGCACCCCGAAATCGTCCAGGCGCCACGTTCCGACGACCGACGCGATCCGGCCGCCGCTCCAGTCGCGGTACACGTTGACCTGCGTCTGGGTGGCGTCGAGTTCGCCGAAGCCGACCTGATCCACGCCGAGGTGCCGCCCGAGGGCCTCCGTGGCCACCTCCATCATCGCGACGGGATCGATCAGGTTCTGGAGCCGTCGCTCCAGAGTCAGTTGAAACGCCTGCTGCTCTCGGCGGGCCACGTCGGCGGCGGCGCGCTGCAGGACGTCGAGATGCGTGGCGATCAGACCGGCGAAGGCGCGGAACAGATCCCTGGTCTCAGGGGTGTCGACGCGGTGGGGCTGCGGATCGATGGCGCAGAGGGTGCCCCAGAAGACGTCGTCCGGCAGCACGATGGGGACGGAAACGTAGCTCTGGAAGCCGTACAACGCCGGGGTCGGATGTCCGCAGTAGGTCGGATCCTCGGCGACGGCGTCGATCATCACCGGGCTGCGCGTCTGCCGGATCTCCCGGCACAGCGTCGTCGCGACCTGCAGCTCACCGCCCGGCTGAAGACCGAACGCGATCTCGTCGCGCACGGCGCAGGCAACCCATCGATCCTCCGTGACGCGCGCGACGGCGGCGAACCCCATCCCGGTCGTCCGGCAGATGACATCAAGCAGGGTCGGAAGCGCCTCGATGCGCCGGATATCCGCGATGTCGGCCGCAAAATCGTGCGCCTGCACGGGCCTGCCCGCCACCTCGTTCATCGGACCAGCGCATCCCGCCCGGACAGCGTACGCATCCCGGCGCCAGGCGGCCCCGCCGTCAAGACGTGCCGCGGCGTATGCGTGACATCGCGGGGAGCGTCGAACTGCTCCGGCTCTGAACGGTTCGGTGCAAACTGTCGCCGCGTAGGGACAGCCACGGCGACGACGAATTCACGGTCGGGCATCGGGTAGCGGGAGGTTGCGCGAGATCCGTAGCTTTCAAAACCGCTCTTACACACGAACAGCCTACGCTCAACCTCATCGGGAACAACACCCCGCTGGACCGAGCCGGCTGTGTCGATCATTCACAAGGCGTCAGTCCCGGCGTCCTCGATTTGCCAAGGGCGGCCTCTTGGTCATGCGGTTCTGTCAGGATGCCGCAACCGCGATGGCCGGAGGGCGAAGGCTTCCGAGGTCGGCAAGAGCATCGCGAGCCGGACGCCGGGTCTGGAACCCGGCGTCCGGGACCGTGGAGGCACTTGCCGCTAGGCCGGAGGTACTTGCCGCTAGGCCGAAGGTACCTGGGCGATGCGGATGTTGTTGGTGGTTCCGGCGACGGCGAAGGGAATGCCGGCGGCGATGACGACGCGGTCGCCGGGACGGGCGAAGCCTTCCTCCACGGCATGCGCGATGGCGCCTTCCACCATCGCCTCGTAGGTCTCGACCTCCGCCGCCTGGACGCTGTGCGCCCCCCAGAGCAGGCAGAGCCGGCGCGCGATGCCCCGGTCCGGCGTGAGGGCCAGGATCGGCACCTCCGGCCGGCGCCGGGCCACCCGCGCGGCCGTCGTGCCGCTCAGGGTGTAGGCCACGAGCGCGGCGGCCCCCACCGCGTCGGCGAGGTGCGCCGAGGCCGCCGCCACCGCGTGGGGCGGCGTCTCCTCCTCGCCCGGATCGGAGGCGGTGATCAGCGAGCGGTAGAGCTTGTGCGTCTCGGTGCGATGGATGATGCGCGCCATCATCGCCACCGTCTCGACGGGAAAGCGCCCCGTGGCGGATTCGGCCGAGAGCATCACCGCGTCCGCCCCGTCGTAGATGGCGGTGGCCACGTCCGAGGCCTCCGCCCGGGTCGGCGTCGGGGCCGAGACCATCGAATCGAGCATCTGGGTGGCGACGATGACGGGTTTGACCGCCAGCCGGCAGGAGCGGATCAGCTCCTTCTGGCGCCCCGGCACGTCCTCGTGCGGGATCTCGACGCCGAGATCGCCGCGCGCCACCATCACGGCGTCGGACAGGCGGATGATGTCCTCAATGCGCTCCAGGGCCTGAGGCTTCTCGATCTTGGTCATCAGCCCGGCACGGTCGCCGATCAGGGCGCGCGCCTTGAGGACGTCGGCGGGAGTCTGCACGAAGGAGAGCGCCACCCAGTCCACCCCGAGTTCGAGGCCGAAGGCGAGGTCCGCCCGGTCCTTCGGCGTCAGCGGGGAAACGGCCAGCAGGGTGCCGGGCAGGTTGACGCCCTTGCGGTCGGAGAGGGTGCCGCCGATGATCACCTCGGCCTCGATGCTGTCGCCGGTCAGGCCGGTGACGCGCACGCGCACGCGGCCATCGTCGATGAGGAGGTCCTGGCCCGGCGCGACCGCGGCGAAGATCTCGGGGTGGGGCAGGGGGATGGCGTCGGGCACGGCGTCCGTGGGCGTGAGCACGAAGCGCAGGCTCTCGCCGGCCGCGACCTCGCGGCGCCCGCCGGCCAAGGGTCCGAGGCGGATCTTGGGACCCTGCAGGTCCTGCAGGATGCCGATGGGTCGGCCGGTCTCGCGCTCGAGCGCGCGGATGGCGGCATGCACTCGGGCGTGGTCGTCCTGGGCACCGTGGCTGAAGTTGAGCCGGAAGGTGTCGACCCCGGCCAGGAACAGCCGGTGCAGCATCTCGGGCGAGGACGAAGCCGGCCCGACGGTGGCGACGATCTTGGCGTGACGGTTGCGGCGCATGACGGATCCGGCCGCGAACGGCCGCCTTCTCTCGAGAGGAATCAGGGGTCGGGGCCGGCGCGACGCTGGAGGCCGGCCCTGAGATCAGAAGACGTGGAAGGCGACGCCGGCCAGGAAGCTTTTCTCCTCGGTGCCCTTGAAGTCGACCCGCTCGACGTTGCCGAACTTGTTGTGCCAGTACTGGAAGCCGATGAACACATCGACCCGGTTGGGCTGGTTGTAGATCAGCTTGCCCACATCCAGAACCAGGTTCGTGCGCGACAGGAATTCCAGGCCGGTCTTCGGATTGAACGCGAAGGCGGCCGGGTTGTCCACGCCCCGGCCCTTGGGCAGCACGATGTTGTTGAAGCCCGCGATGCTCAGCGGCAGCCCCGTGAAGGTCAGCGGGAAGTTGTAGACGATCTCGAACTCCGGCACGACGTCGAAGCT
>NZ_BPQL01000076.1 GCF_022179225.1 Methylobacterium goesingense | reverse complement strand
CGCCAACCTCGCGCCCGGCACGAACCTGACGATCGCCTACACGCATGTCGACATCCGCTTCCTCGACTCGACCGCGGCCACGGGCGAATCGATCAACGGCAACCGCGTCTCGGGCATCCCGGGCGACACCTACGCCTCGTTCCTGACCTACGCCTTCCCGCCCGCCTCGCCCCTGCGCGGGCTCCAGATCGGCGGCGGCATCCGCCACATCGGCACGAGCTACGCCGACGACCTGAACACGGTGCGCAACGCGACCGCGACGCTCTACGACGCGCTCGTCGCCTACGACTTCGCGGCGCTCGATCCGCGCTACAAGGGCTTCCGCGCGCAGCTCAACGGCTACAACATCTTCGATCGCACCTATCAGACCTGCTCGTTCGGCTTCTGCAACCGCAACCAGCCCGCCACCGTCATCGGCAGCCTGATCTATCGCTGGTAGGGCGCGCCGGGCCGCTTGGGGTTCATTCCCGCTCGGGCCGGGCTTCCCAGATCGCGGCCTCGACGAAGGGCCGCTTCAGCTGCGGGCCGGCGCCGCTGCGCTGGATGAAGTCGTTGGCGCCCGGATGGCGTCGGATCGCCCGGGCGAGGTTGAGCCGGTAGCCCGCCTCGAAGACGAAGGGTGGCGCCATCGGGTCGGCCATGTAGGCGGCCACCGCCGCCTTCACGTCGGTCTCGGAAATGAGGCCCAGGTCGCACAGGGCGCGGATCGTCAGCTTCTCGGTCATGCCCTTAGCCTTAAGCCCCTGCGGGCCCGCTCCGCAACGCGGGGGGCGCCGAACCCCGCGCGGCGGCCTTGAGCCGGACCGGCGCAGGGGCTACCTCTAGGGCCGGGGTCAAGCTTGCCCGGGCGACCGTCCTTCCGCCGCCTCCCCGGCGGAGGGCCGCCCGGGGCGCCGTTCCCCCCGGCCGAAAGTGTATCCGTGGCGCCCACCATCCCCCCACCGCTCCCCCCACCCGAGGCCGAGGCCGGCGCCCGCCCGCGGGTGAGCGCGCGGGGGCGCCTGCGGACCTACTTCCTCACCGGCATCATCGTGTCGGGCCCGCTGGCCATCACGATCTACCTGACCTGGTGGTTCATCAGCCTCATCGACGGCTGGGTGAAGCCGCTCGTGCCGGCGAGCTACCTGCCCGACCATTACCTGCCGTTCTCGATTCCGGGGCTCGGCCTCCTCATCGCCTTCGTGGCGGTGACGCTGCTGGGTTTCCTCACCGCCAACCTCGTCGGGCGCAGCGTGGTCGAGTTCGGCGAGGTGCTGCTCGCCCGCACCCCCGTGATCTCGGGGCTCTACAAGGGCCTGCGCCAGATCTTCGAGACGCTGTTCTCGGCCAACGGCACCTCGTTCCGCACCGTCGGCCTCGTGGAATTCCCCGTGAAGGGCACCTGGTCGGTGGTGTTCCTCTCCGCCCCGGCCGCGCCGGACGTGCAGAACGCGCTCGCGCCGGGGGGCGACCATGTCGGCGTGTTCCTCCCTTGCGCGCCCAACCCGACCACCGGGTTCTTCTTCTACCTGCCGCGCACCGACATCGTGGAGATCGCCATGAGCGTCGACGACGCGGCCAAGCTGGTGATGTCGGCCGGGGTGATCCAGCCCGAAGACTTGGGGGCCAAGGAATCGCAGACAAAGTTCCAGGCCATGGCGGCGAGCCTGCGGACCGCCCACGGCGAGCCCCCGAAGGTCGACGCCTGACGGGAGCGCCCCGGGCGCCTCGCCATCGAAACCCGAGGCTCGGCGCCGCCCGCAACCGATCCTGATCGGCCTTCCGTACCCCATCGAGCCATTCCGGCTCGCGGTGGCGCCCGGGTGCTTGCTGGCCGTGTCGACCACCCGGGCTCGTATCGCTACGCTCTCAGCCCGCCTTGAGATACTTCTCCATGCTGGCACCGAGCCCGGCCGAGTGCGCCTCGAGCTTGTCGGAGATCTGCCGGACCATCTCGGCGAGTTGCCCGGTCTCGTCGGCAGCGGACGAGACGCCGGTGATGTTGGACGACATCTCCTGGGTCGAGGCTGCCTGCTCCTCGACCGCGCTCGCCATGGCCAGCGTCAGCTTCGAGAGCTCGCTGACTTCGTCGGTGATCATGCGGATCGCGGTCACGGCCTCGCCGGTCGCCTTTTGGATCGCCTGCACCTTATGGGTGATATCGCCGGTCGCCTTGGCGGTCTGCCCGGCGAGCTCCTTGACCTCCGTGGCCACCACCGCGAAGCCGCGGCCAGCGGCGCCGGCACGCGCCGCCTCGATCGTGGCGTTCAGTGCCAGCAGGTTGGTCTGGTCGGCGATCGACTTGATCATGCTCACCACCGCGTCGACCTCGCTGGCATTGGCGGCGAGGTTGCGCACGGTCGCATCCGTCGCCGTCGCCTGATTGGCGATCTGTTGCGTGCGCTCGGAGACGCGCCCGACCTGGCCCGAAATCTCCTGGATCGAGCTGGTCATCTCCTCCGATCCGGCCGCAACCGAGTTGGCGCGCTCGCTGGCCGCTTCGGCCGAGCGGTTCAGGCCTTGCGCGGACCCCTTCATTTCACCGATCGCGGTGCCGAGCGCTTCGACGACGCCGGCGACGTCTTCGGCCATGGCGAGCTGCGCCGTGATGACCGACCACGTCAGCATGGGGCCGACATAGACGCCGTCCGCGTCGGTGATGGCCGAGACCTGCAGGTCCAGCGTCTCGGGACCGACCTTGATCTTGGTCCGGTGCGGGAGCCGGCTGGCATCGGCCAGCATGGTGCGCTGGTGGTGCGGGTTCTTATGGAAGACGTCGAACGACCGGCCCATCATCTCCGAGGCCTTGATGGGCAGGTAGCGCTCGATCGATTCCAGGGTCTTGAGCGACGTGTTGTTGAGGTAATTGATCTTGAAGTCGTTCTTCGGATCGGCGGTCATGACGGCGACCGGCATCTCGTCGATCATCCGCAGCAGCCGGCTGGCCTCGTTCTTCTTGGCCGTGATGTCGCTGGCGAACTTGACGACCTTGAATGGCTTGCCGTCGGGGCCGAGGATCGGGTTGTAGGTCGCCTCGAGCCAGACCTTCGCGCCCGATTGCGCGCGCCGGAGGAACTCCCCGGACACGAACGTGCCGGCCCGAAGCGTTGCCCAGAACGCGTCGTATTCCGGGCTCCTGGCGACATCGTCGCCGACGAAGATGCGGTGATTCTTCCCCTTGAGGGCCGCCAGATCGTAGCCCACGACATTCAGAAAATTCGGGTTGGCGCTCAGGATCGTACCATCCATGCCGAACTCGATGATGGCTAACGAACGCGTGAGGGCGTCGAGCGTCGCCTGGGTCTCATTGAAGGCCGGCTTGCGAAACATGGGGCAACTCTCCGTGAGGCCGCATAATCCCGCCGAATTTATAATTCTTCGTTTCATTGTATACAAAACGATACAGACGTCATGACAGTTTGAATCTCATTCTCCGCCTTTTTGCGCGACGCATGAGATTTCAGACCTGAGATTGACAGAAAAGTTTTCATTTTGAAACTTTTGTAGACGCGATCAGCACGACCCGGCTGCGCGATCGGCTGAATTTCTGTCAAATCCAAGCTTGCCACGATCAGGTCGACCGCATGGCGTCGTCCGATGTCTTCCAACGCCCGCTCGAGGGCCGATCGTCACGGAAAACACCGAGGCCGATCGTCGGGGCAACCTTGGCCGCTTCCCGAAGCGGCCCTTCACCGGCCGCCCGGCAGCCTCGGTTTCGGGTGGCACCCGGACTCCGGCCCTGCGCCCCGAAGCGGACGATCCGCCGCCGGCCCACAGCGCACGCATACCAAGTCCCAGTAAGCCTGACCCATGGGTCAGCCTCCCCCGAGGTCCGGCGGACGACCGCCGCCGCGCCGTCGCGCGGGCGGACCTCGATGAGTCAGGCTCATCGCTCTGCGGAGGTAGGCCTCCTGCGAGCGATCATCGGAAGTCCGCAAACCACCCTCCTCGGGCATGCGGTGCGGCTCACCGAGCGTCGGATTCCGCCCGTCAGCCCGCCCCAAGCAGCCGGATCGCGGCCTCGCGCTCGAAAAGGTAGAGCAGCACCCGGAGCGCCTGGCCGCGCGGGCTCTTCAGGCCGGGGTCGCGCTGGACCACGAGCTGCGCGTCGTCGCGGGCCACCTGGAGAAGTTCGGCGTCGCTCTCCAGACTGGCGAGGCGGAAGGCGGCCATTCCCGATTGGCGCGTGCCCAGCACCTCGCCCTCGCCGCGCAGGCGCAAATCTTCTTCCGCGATGCGAAAGCCGTCCTCGGTCTCGCGCATCATCTCGAGGCGGGCTCGCGAGACCTGGCCCAGCGGCCCGCGATAGAGCAGCAGGCAGGTGGAGGCCCGCGCGCCGCGCCCGACCCGGCCGCGCAGCTGGTGGAGCTGGGCGAGACCGAAGCGCTCGGCATGCTCGATGACCATGATGGTGGCCTCCGGCACGTCGACGCCGACCTCCACCACCGTCGTCGAGACCAGGATCTTCGTCTCGCCCCGCTGGAAGCGCTCCATGGCGGCGTCCTTGTCGGGCCCGGGCATCTTGCCGTGGATGAGGCCGACCGCGTCGCCGAAGCTGTGACGCAGGTCCCCGAACCGCTCCTCGGCGGCGGCCAGATCCACGAACTCGGATTCCGCCACCAGGGGGCAGATCCAGTAGACCCGGTCGCCGGCGGCGAGCGCCCGGTTCAGGCCCGCCACCACCTCGTCGAGGCGGTCGGTGGAGACGAGGCGGGTGGCGATGGCCTTGCGGCCGGCGGGCTTCTCGTCGAGCACCGAGACGTCCATGTCGCCGAAGCAGGTCAGCGCCAGGGTGCGGGGGATCGGGGTCGCGGTCATCACCAGGATGTCGACGGCCGCGCCCTTTGCGCCCAGCGCCAGGCGCTGGTGCACGCCGAAGCGGTGCTGCTCGTCCACCACGGCGACGCCGAGATCGGAAAAGACCACGCTGTCCTGGAACAGCGCGTGGGTGCCGACCACGATGTCGACTTCGCCGGCCGCCAGCGCCGCCAGGGTGGCGCGGCGCTCCGAGGCCCGGTCGCGTCCGGTCAGCAGGCGCAGGCGCAAGGGGGCGGCGAGGGGTGCCAGGCGCTCGAAGTGCTGGCGGGCGAGGATCTCGGTCGGCGCCATCAGGGCGCCCTGGCGGCCGACCTCCACGGCGCTCGCCAGGGCGAGCAGTGCCACCGCGGTCTTGCCCGAGCCGACATCGCCCTGGAGCAGGCGCAGCATGCGCCGGTCGGAGGCCAGATCGCCACGGATCTCGGCGACCGCGCGACTTTGCGCGCCCGTGAGCGCGAAGGGCAGGGCGGCCTCGATCCGGCCGCTCAAGGTGCCGTCCCCCGCATTGGCCCGGCCGGGAGCACGGCGGTTGCGGGCCCGCATCAGCGCCAGCGCCAGCTGCGAGGCCAGGAGCTCGTCGTAGGCGAGGCGCCGCCGGGCCGGGGAGCGTGGCGGCGCGGTCGCCCCCTCGGGGATGGGCGGCGGCGCGCTCTCGGGCCGGTGCTCGGCTCGGAGCGCATCGGCGAAGGCCGGCAGGCCCTCGCGGGCGATCCAGGCCGGGTCCTGCCACTCGGGCAGCACCGGCAGGCGCTCCAGGGCGGCATGCGCCAGCTTCGAGATCGCCCGCGAGGTCAGACCCTCGGTGGCGCCGTAGATCGGCTCGACGGTGGGCTGGGCGGCCAGACCCGCCTCGTCGACGATGCGGGCGGGGTGGACCATCTGGCGGTGCCCGTCCCAGAGGTCGATGCGCCCGGTGATGTAGCGGTGGGCGCCCAGCGGCAGCATCTTCTCGACGCGGGCCTGGGGCATGCCGAAGAACACGAGCGTGATGTCGCCGGTGGGGTCCTCCACCAGCACCCGGAAGGGGCGGCGCCCCGGCCCGGGCTGGGGCGCCCGGTAGCCCGTCACGGTGACGCCGAGCGTCACGGGCTCGCCGGGGGGCGCCTCGGCGATGGAGCCCATCATCCGGCGGGCGACGCCCCCTTGCGGCAGGTGGAACAGGAGGTCGACGATCCGGGCCGGCTGCTCGGGGGTGCCCAGCAGCCGCTCGATCATCGGCGCCATCTTCGGGCCGATGCCGGGCAGGCCGCGCGCCGGCGCGAACAGGGCATCGAGGATGCTCGGGCGGAGCAGGGGCGGGCGGGGCGCAGGCTCGGTCATGCCCGCCCTCCGGCGCCGCGCGCGTCGGGTCGGACCAGACCAGATCTGTGAGCCGGGACGGGGTGCATGCCCCCCGCCATAGAATGCGGAGCGTGACCGGGGCAACATGCGCGTTGCCGCTCCCGCGCCCGCGCGACCGTTGCCAACGGATCGTTGCCATGGCTCCCCCACCCGCCCTATGCGATGATCCTCCCCTCCGATCCGACATCCTCCGATCCTGGGATCACGGGATCACAGCAGCACAGGACCGACCGCATGTCCGGCACCACCCGCACCAGCGCCGACCTCGATCCGCGCCGCCGCCGCACCCTCTTCCGGGCCTGGCACCGGGGCATCCGCGAGATGGACCTCATCATGGGCCGCTTCGCCGATGCCGAGATCGGCACGCTCTCGGAGGAGGAACTCACGCTCTTCGAGGCCCTGATCGAGGTGCCCGACCGCGACCTGTTCCGCTGGCTCACCGGCGAGGACCCGACGCCGGAGAACTACGACACGCCGGTCTATCGCCGCCTCAAGACCTTCCACAAGCACGACGCGCCGATCCATTAGGGGCCGGAATCGGCCGGGCGCCGGAAGCCCGCGGAAACGTGAAGGCGGCGCCCGCGTGAGCGCTGCGGCAGTCATCGCGCCCGCGCGGACGACGCGACACCTTGATTTTCCGGGCGGACGCTAAATTTCGCTCGCGGTGCGGGATCACGCACGGGTTGCGGTCGTACGACCCCCGCCGGCGGCGCGGGACCTTGCGACCCGATCCGCCCGACGACGCCGGTCCTGTATCGAGAGGGATTCCGATGAACGAGATGACGATCGACAAGACCAACACCGAATCCTACCCGATGGCGGGCCGATGCCCGTTCGGAGGCGACCGGATCGGCGGGGCGCTGGGCAGCCGCCCGGCCCTGGAGAACTGGTATCCGCACCGCCTGCGGGTCGAGCTCCTGCACCAGAACGGGCTCGCGGCCGACCCGCTCGGCCCCGATTTCGACTATGCCAGCGCGTTCGCGGCGCTCGACTACGACGCGCTCAAACGCGACATCAAGCAGTTCCTGACCTCGTCGGTGGCGTGGTGGCCGTCCGATTACGGCAATTACGGCCCGCAGATGATCCGCATGGCCTGGCACTCGGCCGGCACCTACCGCATCGCGGACGGGCGCGGCGGCGCCGGCACCGGGATGCAGCGCTTCGCGCCGATCTCGAGCTGGTGGGACAACGGCAACACCGACAAGTCGCGCCGCCTCCTGCAGCCGATCAAGCACAAGTACGGCAACGCCCTGTCCTGGGCCGACCTGATGGTGCTGACCGGCAACTGCGCCCTGGAGATCATGGGGCTGCCGACCTACGGCTTCGCCGGCGGGCGCCTCGACGCCTGGGAGGCGGACGACGCCACCTACTGGGGGCCGGAGGTCGTCGAGATGGGCTCGGTCTCGAGCTTCGACGAGATGGTCAACCGCGACGAGCGCTGGCGGGGCAAGAACGGCGACGCCGATTACGACCTGGAGAACCCGCTCGCCGCCTCCCACCAGGCGCTGATCTACGTGAACCCGGAAGGGCCCTACGCGAACGGCGATCCGCAGGGCTCGGCCAACGACATCCGGGTGACCTTCACCCGCATGGCCATGAACGACGAGGAGACGGTGGCGCTGATCGCCGGCGGCCACGCCTTCGGCAAGAGCCACGGCATGGTCCCGGCCAAGGAGATCGGGCCGCCGCCGGAAATGGCGCCCATGGAGGCGATGGGCCTCGGCTGGCACAACCCGAAGGGGGCCGGCAAGGACACGATGACCAACGGCATCGAGGGCAGCTGGACCCCCGACCCGACGAAATGGGACAACGCCTACCTGGAGAACCTCTTCAAGTTCGACTGGGAGCAGACCAAGAGCCCGGCCGGCGCCCTGCAATGGACGCCCAAGGACCCGAACGCGCCGCGGACCCCCGACGCCCACGTGGCGGGCCAGTCGCATCCCCTGATGATGATGACCTCCGACATCGCCCTCAAGGTCGATCCGGAGTACCGCAAGGTCTGCGAGAAGTTCCTGAACGACTTCGACGCCTTCACGCAGGCCTTCTCCAAGGCGTGGTACAAGCTCACCCACCGCGACATGGGCCCCAAGCACCGCTACCTCGGCCCGGAGGTGCGGATCGAGGACGGCCTGCTCTGGCAGGATCCGATCCCCGATGCGGCCTACGCGCCGATCGGTGAGGCCGAGATCGCCGCCCTCAAGCAGGCTGTCCTGGCCACAGGCGTCTCGGTCTCGGATCTGGCCTTCACCGCCTTCTCGGCGGCCTCGACCTACCGCGACAGCGACAAGCGCGGCGGCGCCAATGGCGGACGCCTCGCCCTTGCTCCGCAGAAGGATTGGGCCGTCAACCGCCGGGCCGCACCGGTGGTCGCGGCGCTCGGCGGCGTCATGACCGCGTTCAACGAGGGCCGCAGCGACGGCAAGCGGATCTCATTGGCCGACCTCATCGTGCTCGCCGGCTGCGCCGCCGTGGAGCGGGCCGCCCGGGACGCGGGGGTCGAAACGCCCGTGCCGTTCACCCCCGGCCGGGTCGACACCACGCAGGAGCTGACCGACGTCGAGATGTTCACCTGGCTGAAGCCCGTCGTGGACGGCTTCCGCAACTACGTCGACGACGGGTTCGGCGCCATGGCACCGAAGCTGTCGCCGGAGGAGATGTTCCTCGACAAGGCCAACCTGCTCACCCTGACCGCGCCCGAATGGGTGGTGCTGACCGGCGGCCTGCGCGCCCTCAACGCCAACCACGACGGCTCGAACCAGGGCATCTTCACCGACCGGGTGGGCGTGCTGACGACGGACTTCTTCCGCACCCTGACCGACACGGACCTGGTCTGGGAGAAGACCGACGCGGCGGGAACCGCCTTCGCCCTCAAGGACCGCGCGAGCGGGCAGGTGCGGTTCACCGCCACCCGCGCCGACCTCATCTTCGGGTCGAACGCGCAGCTGCGCAACATCGCCGATGCCTATGCGGGCAGCGACGGCCAGCGCCGCTTCGTGGCGGATTTCGTGCGGGTCTGGGACAAGGTGATGATGCTCGACCGGTACGACGTGAAGGGCCACCGGCGTTACGGACCCATGGCTGCCTGATCGGATGGCGGCCTGATCGCACTAAGCAGGTTTCGCAAAAGTGGTCGCCGGTTTTGCGGCTAAAACCTGCGACATATCAAAGAGCTAAGCAGGGTGAAGCGTTGGCTTGCCAACGTGAACCTGCTTAGCCCGACGCCCCGTCCCACGATCCGCAGGGACGGGGCGTCGGGCGTTCCGGCACGCCCTCGCGAGCGCCGGAACGTCGATAAGTCTTGACAATATTCCTATTTCGTGCGCCTATGGCCCCACCTGCCGCCCGCACCAAACGGGAGCCCGACCGGAGACCGACCGGATGGGCTTGGGGGCGGCGGGGCGGTGCCCGCGTCGGTGGCTTCGGTCGCTGCCGCCCCGGGCGACGGCTCGCTACGACCGTTGGCTCGGGACAGGGCGGCGCGCCGGGGAGGAAATGCCCTTGGCCGTCCGACCCGTCGCTGGGACAGCGGAGAACAGCTGCGGCGCCGCCCATGACGAGGCGGCGTGCGACGAAGGCTCGCTCGGAAGCGTGCGGGGTCCCCTTGGAACCCGCCGAACTTAGCGCCAGCGCGAGACCCGTCGGAGACACCGCGACGCTGATGGCCCCGGCGGCGACGCCGGAGCCAAGGGACGCCGGGGGACCGGCACAATCAAGAGCGCAGTCCAAGGGTTCCGCGGCGTCCCGCGTCCCCGTTCGGCGTGTCGTTTCTTCGGGCCATGCCCCCGGCGCGGAATCGCGCGCGGGGGTGAAGCCGCGTGGAGAGGGACAGCGCGTGGCCGAGCGTTGCGCCGGATCGACACGCCGGCATGCGTTAACGCCGGTACGGCGCCGCGCGAGTCTGGTAAGGACCGGCCGCAGGGATACATAGGGTTCGCGCCCCGCGGTCCGCGCCCCGGGGGCAACCGACACCGCCGTCGCGGCGGCCGGGGCGGTCCTTCAGACGACGAGGCCGGACGGACGCGCGCGCATCCGACCGGCGCAGCACGAGTGCAAAACCCAGACCCGATGGCCAAACCCCAGCCCAAAGCCCCCGCGCCCGCGCCCAAACCCCAGACGGCGCGCTTCGCCCTGCCGAAATCCGGCGCGCTGGCCCGCGCCCTGGAGGCGCTCAAGCGGGGCGACAGCCCGACGCTGGCCAACGTGCCGGAAGGGTTCGACGCGGTCGTGGTGGCGGATCTGGCCCGGGCGCTGAGCCGCGATTTCGAGGGGCCGGCGGTGCTGGTCCACGTCGCCCGCGATTCCGGGCGCTCGGCCGCCTTCGTCAACGCCCTGAAGTTCGTCGCCCCCGAGATCGAGGCGATGAGCGTGCCGGCCTGGGATTGTCAGCCCTACGACCGGGTCTCGCCCAACGCGGCCATCGCGGCCCAGCGGATGACGGCCCTGTCGCGGCTGTCCCGCTCCCGCTCCTCGGAGGAGCAGCCGCGCATCCTCTGCACCACCGTCAACGCTTTGATTCAGAGGGTGCCTCCCAGAGAGAAGATCGCGGTGGAGACGTTCTCGGCCGCCATCGGCAACGTGGTGCCGATGGACACCGTGATGGCCTGGGTCGAGGCCAACGGCTTCCTGCGCACCGGCACCGTGCGGGACACGGGCGAGTACGCGGTGCGCGGCGGCATCCTCGACCTGTCGCCCCCCGGCCTGCCGAACCCGATCCGCCTCGACTTCTTCGGCGACACCCTGGAGTCGATCCGCGCCTTCGACCCCGAGACCCAGCGCACCGTCGGGCAGCTGCGCTCCCTCGACCTCGTGCCGATGAGCGAGGTGCAGCTCACCACCGAGACGATCCGGCGCTTCCGCCAGGGCTACGTCTCGAATTTCGGGGCGGCCACCCGCGACGACCGGCTCTACGAGACGATCAGCGAGGGACGGCGCTATGCCGGCCTCGAGCACTGGATGCCGCTGTTCTACGACCGGCTCGACACGCTGTTCGACTACGTCGGCGGCGTGCCGATGGTCTTCGACGCCCAGGTGGACGAGGCGGCGACCGAGCGCCTGACCCTGATCCGCGACTATTACGACGCTCGCGCCGAGGCGGTGAAGGCACCCTCCCCAGGCGTCGCGCCCTACAAACCGCTGAAACCCTCCGCCCTCTACCTCACCCCCAACGAGTGGCGCGACCGGGTCGCGGCGGCAGCGGTCGCCCGGCTCACCCCCTTCTCGATGCCCGAGAGCCCGGACCGGGCGACGATCGACTGCGAGAGCCGCCAGGGCCGCACCTTCGCGGCCGAGCGCGCCGACGAATCCGCCAGCGTGTTCGACGCGGCGGTCGCCCACGTGAAGGACCTGCAGGGCTCCGGCCACCATGTCATCCTGGGCTCCTGGTCCGACGGCTCGCGCGACCGGCTCTGCTCGGTGCTGGCCGATCACGGCCTCAAGAAGCCCGTGGCCATCAACACGCTGGCGGCGGTCAACGCCCTCAAGCGCGGCACCGACGTGGCTGTGGCGGTCTGGGGCCTGGAATCCGGGTTCGTCGTCGACCGGCTCGCGGTGATCTCGGAGGGCGACATCCTCGGCGACCGGCTGGTGCGCCAGAAGCGCAAGGCCAAGCGCCCGCAGGACATCATCCTGGAGGTGCAGGCCCTCCAGCCCGGCGACCTCGTGGTCCATGCCGACCACGGCATCGGCCGCTTCGTCGGGTTGAAGACGATCACGGCCGCGGGCGCGCCGCACGACTGCCTGGAGATCCAGTATGCCGGCGGCCTGCTGCTGCTCCCCGTCGAGAACATCGAGCTCCTGACGCGCTACGGCTCGGAGGACGCGGAAGTCGCCCTCGACCGTCTCGGCGGCGGTGCCTGGCAGGCCCGCAAGGCCAAGATGAAGAAGCGCATCCTGGAGATGGCCGGCCAGCTCATCCGGATCGCGGCCGAGCGCTTCGTGCGCCAGGCCCCCCGCCTGCACGTGCCGGAGGGGCTCACCGACGAATTCGCGGCCCGCTTCGCCTTCAACGAGACCGAGGACCAGGCCAACGCCATCGACGCGGTGCTCACCGACCTCAACGCGGGCCGGCCGATGGACCGCCTCGTCTGCGGCGACGTCGGCTTCGGCAAGACCGAGGTGGCGCTGCGCGCCGCCTTCGCGGGCGCCATGGGCGGCAAGCAGGTGGCGGTGGTGGTGCCCACCACCCTCCTGGCGCGCCAGCACTACCGGACCTTCGCGGAGCGCTTCAAGGGCCTGCCCGTGGAGGTCGCGCAGATGTCGCGCTTCGTCTCGAACACCGAGATGAAGCGGGTGCGCGACGGGCTCGTCGCCGGCACCGTCGACATCGTGGTCGGTACCCACGCCCTGCTCGCCAAGAACGTGGCCTTCAAGGATCTCGGCCTCATCATCGTCGACGAGGAGCAGCATTTCGGCGTGGCCCACAAAGAGCGCCTCAAGGCGCTCCAGGCCGACGTGCACGTGCTCACCCTCTCGGCGACGCCGATCCCGCGCACGCTGCAACTCGCCATGACGGGCGTGCGCGAACTCTCGATCATCGCGACGCCGCCGGTGGACCGCCTCGCCGTGCGCACCTCCGTGACGCCGTTCGACCCGCTCCTCGTCCGCGAGGCGCTCCTGCGCGAGCGCTATCGCGGCGGCCAGTCGTTCTACGTGGTGCCGCGCATCGAGGATCTGGCCGAGGTCAAGCGCTTCCTCGACACCGAGATGCCCGAGACCACCGTGGCGGTCGCCCACGGCCAGATGGCGGCCGGGCAGCTCGAGGACGTGATGACGGCCTTCTACGAGGGCAAGTACGACGTCCTGCTCTCGACCACCATCGTCGAATCCGGCCTCGACATCCCCACCGCCAACACGCTCATCGTGCACCGGGCCGACATGTTCGGGCTCGCCCAGCTCTACCAGCTGCGCGGCCGCGTCGGGCGCGCCAAGGCCCGGGCCTACGCGCTGTTCACCACCCCGGCCAACCGCACCCTCACGGTCCAGGCGGAGAAGCGCCTGCAGGTGCTCCAGACCCTCGATACGCTCGGCGCCGGCTTCCAGCTGGCGTCCCACGACCTCGACATCCGGGGTGCCGGCAACCTGCTCGGCGACGCCCAGTCCGGCCACATCAAGGAGGTCGGCTACGAGCTCTACCAGCAGATGCTGGAGGACGCGGTCACGGCCCTCAAGGCCGGCATCGACGAGCCCGTGGAGGAAGCCTGGTCGCCCACCATCGCGCTCGGGGCCCCCGTCACGATCCCGGAGGACTACGTCGAGGACCTCACCGTCCGCCTCGGCCTCTACCGCCGGCTCTCGACGCTGGAGAACGACGCCGAGATGGAGAGCTTCGGCGCCGAGCTGATCGACCGCTTCGGTACGCTGCCGCCGGAGGTGGAGCAGCTCCTCAAGATCGTCACCATCAAGATCCTGTGCCGCGACACCAACGTGGAGAAGGTCGAGGCCGGCCCGAAGGGCGTGGTCATCCACTTCCGCGACAAGGCCTTCGCCAACCCGCAGGGCCTCGTGACCTACGTCACAGAGCAGGCCTCCTTCGCCAAGGTGCGCCCGGACATGAGCATCGTCTTCATCCGCGAACTCGACAGCATCCCGGAGCGGCTCAAGGTGACGACGACGATCCTGCGCAGCCTCGCTACCATCGCGCGCCGCAAGAAGGCGGCGTGAGCCCGCAACGCGAAAAGGGCGCGCCGGCGGCGCGCCCTTTTCGAAGAACCAGGGGAGGGGCTTTGGTGTCCCTCCGTGCCGAGCCTCTCAGAGGTCGGGCTGATTGAGGACGTAGGGGCCGATCTGGCTCTGGAGATCGATGAACGTGCCCGAGCGGCGCGCCATCACCTCGTCGACCACGATTACTGGGATGCCGGCCTGGCGCATCTGCTCGCGCAGGCGCTCGGAGAGCTGGGCATAGGCCGGGTCGCGCCGGGAAGAGGCCTGGAGCAGGATCGCGGCCGGGCGCGCGATCACCGCGAGCACGTCGTGCGCCGCCTCCAGGGAGGCCGTGACGCTGGCGTAACCGAGCTCCGCGAGCTCGGCGGCGAGCGAATGATCGATGGCACGGTGGCCATCGTCGACAACGAGAACTTGTTGCAGCGCACCCATGAGCATCAGTGCTAGCCCATCCATCGTCCCTTGGGAAGAGACCTGTGTGACAACACACATGGAGGCGGTTGGTTCGCCGGCCACGGTTCGATCAGCAAACTGCCTCGCCACCGGTGACCAGAGGATGAACCGAATCGGTGCGCCGCATCATCCGCGCAGGGGAGCGCGCGCCGGGGGACGCCAAGGCCCTGGAAGGGCCCGATATTCCGGCTCGCTGCGCCGCGGGGCGATCCGGATCGCCCGCGGGGGCGGAGCCCGATTTTCCGCGCTACCCGAAATGACGGGGGCATGACGGGTCAGGCGCGGTGAATCGCCAGGGTCTGCCCGTCCTCGATGCTGGTCAGGAAAGCGGCGGCGGTCCAGGCGTCGGCCATTTCGGTGAGCGGGATATCGCGCTGCAGCGGCTCGGCGTGGCAGGCGCGGCCCCGGAAGGCGAGGCGGCCATCCGCGTCCCGGCGCAGGGCCATGAGCGTGGAGAACAGGTGGCCGCGCTCCGGGTAGGTCAGGGTGACGGCGACGTCGTTGGCGTCCCGGACGCCTGTGAGCAGGGCGGTCTCGTCGAAGGCGACGACATCCACGATCGGGCGGCCCGCCTCGGGGCTCAGCCAGCGCGGCCCCAGGCGTCCCGGGGCGCGGTGCGCCAGGACGATGGAATCCAGGGTCGCCGGCAGGCGGCTGGCGGCGAGGTTGCGCTCCAGGGCGGCGGGAGCGACGAGGCGGGTCGGGAACGGCCGGTCGAGGGCCGCGGCGAAGCTGCGCGCCTCGAAGACCGGCAGGGTCTCCAGGCCGGCGCCCCCGACCAGGGCCGCCCCGAGACCGGTGACGAGGCCGCGCAGGTCGCCCTGCGGAAGCAGGGAGAGGATGCGGTCCCCCGGCAGGACCCGGGCGGTGACGAGGTGGACCGCGATGGCCGCCAGCAGGGCGTCGCCGCTGCGATGAACCGGGCGGGCCGGGTCGCCGCCCGCGAAGCTGATCAGCCCGCCGGGCCCCGGTGCGTGGGGGCCGCCCGTCCCGTCGAGGGCCATGGCGTCGAGGTTGATCACGCCGTCGGGCACGTCCGGCCCGAAGGCGGCGAGGTAGCGCAGGCCGAAATAGCGCACCGCGACCCGGCAGAGGCGCTCGGCCGGGGCGAGGGCGCCGCAGCGGGCCTGGGTGATGATGGCGGGGAGGGCGGCGGCCTGCACCGCGACGAGCAGGGCCTCCTCGTCGAGGTCGAGGGGCAGCAGGCAGGGGATGTGCCCGGCCGCCTCCACCGCGAGGTAGGCCAGGAAGCTCTCCGAGCTGCCGGCGAGCGCGATGCCGATGCGGCTCCCGGGCGCCAGGCGCCAGGTGCGCAGGCCGTTGGCGAGGCGACCCACGATCTCGGCGGCGGCCGCGTAGGTCCAGGTGATGGCAGGCCGCCCGCTCCAGACGGGCTTGTGCGGCGAATCGACGAAGGCGAGGCGCTGCGGATGGGCCTGCGCGGTGGCTGCCAGCAGGGTGCAGAGCCGTTGCGACCGAGGCGGGACGCGCGCGCCCTCTGCCCCCGGACCGGCGGAACCGGATTCGGACGCGGGCCGCGCCTCCCGTCCGGCCGCGCCCCCGTTGCCGGGGACACCGCTCGTCGGGGCGCCGACGCGGGACAGGGGAATGCCCGCCCGGATGGAATCGAGGAGATGGGCTGCTTGCTGCGCCGACACGTGCGCTGACTCCCGCTACCCGTCGTTCATGAAGGTTTAGGGTTAAGCCTCGCTTAAGGCGCCGCACGCCGGATCGATGCCGCCCTGGCGCGGTCCCGAGCCCGTGCAACGGCCTCGGTGTCATGTCTTCGCCGCAATCGGGAGGAAAGCAGGCCGCCCTGTCGTTCGGGCGGGATTGCGCCGTCGACCGGCGCGGCCCGTGGGCGACCGGACGGGGGCGGAAGGGTTCCGCCGCGCCGGTGTGTCCCGGTCCAACCATGATCTCGGCCAAGGGGTGATCTCGGTCAGAGGGGGCAATTCCGGCGATCCGGCGCGGCGATTTCGCCGGGCCGCGGCCGGAACGCCGCCGCGATGCCCGAAGCGCCCTTGAAGTCCGAACCATTCGATGCGAATCCGCGCGCCAACTTCACGGCGCATCCCGCGAGCCGAATCCGTTACGCCGAAATCCAAGGGGTCAGAGCTGATGTTCTTCGCCAACCATCCCGCGCGCCCGCTGCGCGTCGCCGCGTTCCTCGCCCTGGCGGGTCTTGCTGGAGCCGGACCGGCCCTCGCGCAGGCGCCCAAGGGCAAGCCGGCAGCCCCGACCGCACCCGCCCCGACGGCCCCGCCGGCCGGCGCGCCGACCAACGCGGCCCAGACCGGCCCGCAGATCGTCAACGTGAAGTCGGATCCGGCCCAGACCGAGTGGACCAAGGTGTGCGGCAAGGACCAGGGCAGCGGCACCGACGTCTGCTACACCACCCGCGACTTCGTCTCCGACCAGGGCCAGCCCGTCCTGGCGGTCGCCGTCTACGAGATGAAGAACGCCGCCCAGAAGCAGGAGGTGCGCGTGGTGCGCTACCTGCTGCCCCTCGGCCTCCTGCTGCAGCCCGGCATCCGCTTCACCGTCGACGGCCAGCAGGCCACGGCGGGCAAGTTCGCGGTCTGCTTCCCCAACGGCTGCTTCGCGGAAGCCGGCGGCGTCGGCCCCGAGCTCATCAACGCGATGAAGAAGGGCACGTCCCTGAACGTCAGCGTCCAGAACCAGACCCAGCGCGAAGTCACCTTCGCGGTGCCGATCGCCGGCTTCGGCAAGGCCTTCGACGGTCCGGCCATCGACCCGAAGGTGCTCGAGGAGCAGCAGAAGAAGCTCCAGGCCGAGCTCGAGAAGCGCTCCGAGGACATGCGCAAGAAGCTGGAGCAGCAGAACGCCGGCGGCGCGGCCGCCCCGGCCGCCGCCGCTCCCAAGCCGTAAGGACAACGCATCCGGCCGGTCGCCTCAGTGCGGCCGGCCCCCCAACGAAGAAAGGCCA
>NZ_BPQL01000075.1 GCF_022179225.1 Methylobacterium goesingense | reverse complement strand
CTGACCGAGATCGTCGGCCCGGCGGCCGGGCGCCTGCACACCGCGCGCTCGCGCAACGACCAGGTCGCCACCGACATGAAGCTGTGGGTGCGCGACACCCTGGACAGCCTCGACGCCCAGGCCGCCGACCTGCAGCGGGCGCTGGCCGAGAAGGCCCTGACGCACGCGGCCACGGTGATGCCGGGCTTCACCCACCTGCAATCGGCCCAGCCCGTCACCTTCGGGCACCATTGCCTCGCCTACGTGGAGATGCTGGCCCGCGACCGTGGCCGCTTCCGCGATGCCCGCGCGCGGCTCAACGAGTGCCCGCTCGGTGCGGCGGCGCTTGCCGGCACCTCCTTCCCCATCGACCGGCACGCCACGGCCGCCGCGCTCGGCTTCGACCGACCGACGGCGAACTCGCTGGATTCGGTGGCCGACCGTGACTTCGCCCTCGAATCGCTCGCAGCCGCGTCGATCTGTGCCGTCCACCTCTCGCGCTTCGCCGAAGAGCTCGTGGTCTGGACCTCGGCGCAGTTCAACTTCGTCAGGCTGTCGGACGGATACACCACCGGCTCGTCGATCATGCCGCAGAAGCGCAACCCGGACGCCGCCGAGCTGGTGCGGGCGAAGTCCGGCCGCGTCATCGGCGCGCTCACCGGGCTCCTCATCGTGATGAAGGGCCTGCCGCTCGCCTATTCGAAGGACATGCAGGAGGACAAGGAGGGTACCTTCGACGCCCTCCAGGCCCTCTCCTTGTGCTTGGCCGCCATGACCGGCATGGTGCGCGACCTCGAGCCCAACGCGCCCGTGCTGGCGCGCGCCGCCGGCTCCGGCTACGCCACGGCGACCGATCTCGCCGACTGGCTGGTGCGCGAACTCGGCCTGCCGTTCCGGGAGGCCCACCACGTCACCGGCCGCCTCGTCGGCGTGGCCTCCGCCCGCGATGTCGGGCTGGAGGCGCTCTCGCTGGCCGAGATGCAGGAGGCCGAGCCGCGCATCACGGAGGCGGTCTACGCGGTCCTCGGCGTCGAGAACTCGGTGTCGAGCCGCACCAGCTACGGCGGCACGGCCCCCGACAACGTGCGCGCGCAGGCGACCCGCTGGCTCGGCGCCCTTGGGAACGCCTGACCCGGCCGGCCTGAAGAACCACGCACCGGGCAGGTGCGTTCACGGCTTAGCTATGTGATGCTGTGTAGGACCTGCCCCGAGCCCCTCGGAGATCTCCCATGCCCGCCGACAGCTGGATCGCGCCCGACGACGTCCCCGCCCTCGCGGCCGAAGCCATTCAGCGGATCGACGCAGCCCTCGGCCGCCTAACCGACGCCGACCGGGACGCCTTCTGGGCCTCGGTGCGCAAGTGCTACAACACGCCCTACAACGATCCGAAGCCGCGCCCGCTGCCGCGCATCCAAGCGCCCGAGATGGCGGTGCCCGAGCCGGCGCAGTCCCAGGCTGGGCCGGACGGGAGCCTCGGAACCGTCCTCTCCGCCGCGCTCGCGGCCATTCCGATGCCGGCGGGCTTCGCGCCCGAGGCCCACGCCGTCTGAAGCGCCGCCGGTCGCAGACCTCCGTATGAAACCGGCGCGCGGGCGCCGCAATTTCGGACGCAATTTCGGACGAATGTCAGGGTCTCTCGGCCCGGCGGCGTCCTTCCAAGGGTCCTTCATGATTCCTGTTCTGTGGCGCGGTCTCCGGTTCGGAGCCGCCATGATCGTCCTGACCGCCGTGGCGCCCTTCGTGCCGCTGCCCCATACCCTCGGCGCGACGCCGGCTTTCGCTCAGGAGGCCGCCCCGGAGGAACCGGAGGCCCCGGGCAAGAAGCGCCGGCGCGGGCGCGAGAAGAAGGCGCCCGTGACGGCCCCCGGCATGCAGCAGGCGACGCCGGTTGCGATTTTCGGCGACTGGAACGTCTTCGCCAACGGCCAGGGCAAGACCCGCGTCTGCTACGCCATCGCCCAGCCCCAGACACGCTCCCCGAAAACCCTGAAGCGCGACACGGCCTACCTGTTCGTCACCGTGCGCAAGGCCGAGAACGTGGCCAACGAGGTCGCGGTGATGCTGGGCTTCCCCGCCAAGCCCGCGAGCAGCCAGGCCAAGGCCAATGCGGGCCCCGCCGCCACCGACCCGACCCTGAACCTCGGCGCCACCCGCTACGGCCTCGTGACGAAGGATAACAACGCCTGGCTCCAGAACCCGGCCGAGGAGACCCGCGTGGTCACCGAGATGACCCGGACCCCGAAGCTCCAGATCAAGACCACGTCGCTGCGCGGCAATCCTACCAGCGACGAGTACGCCCTGGCGGGCTTCGGCGATGCGATGAAGCGCGCCCGCGAGGAGTGCAAGTAGGCGGGCCTATGCCGGGCCCGCGTCACCCGCCCGCGCCGCCTCGGCGCGGATCGCCGCCAGGGTGAGATGGGCCGGCGGGCCGTGGCCGGTGAGATTCAGCCCGTCGGCGCCAGTGGCGAGGAGGAGGGACAGCGCCTCCCGCAGCGAGGCCGACGCCGCGATCGCGGGGGCGCCCGGGACGGCGCCGGGGCTGCCCAGGCTGCCGGCGGCCATCAACGCGAGGCGGCGCAGGGCGCGGTCCTGGCCCACGAACCCGGCGGCGAAGGCGTCCGCCGGTGCGGCGAGCAGGCGCTCCGGCGCATCGGCCTGGACGATGCGGCCCGCGCGCATGAGCACGACGCGGTCGCCCATCCGCATGGCCTCGTCGATGTCGTGAGTGACGATCAGCACGGTCTTGCGCAAGCGGCGCAGGATGGCGCGGATCTCGCCCTGCAGGCGGTCGCGGGCGAGGGGATCCACCGCGCCGAAGGGCTCGTCCATGAGGAGGACCGGCGGGTCGGCGGCGAGCGCCCGGGCCACGCCCACGCGCTGGCGCTGGCCACCGGAGAGTTCGTGCGGGCGGCGCGCCCGGTATTCGGCCGGATCGAGGCCGACGAGGTCGAGCATCGCGTCCACGCGCTCGGCGATCCGCGCCCGCTTCCAGCCCAGCAGGCCCGGAACGGTGGCGACGTTCTCGGCGACGCTGCGGTGGGGGAACAGGCCGACGCCCTGGAGCACGTAGCCGATGCGCCGGCGTAGGGTCACGGGGTCGCCCCGCGTCACGTCCTCGCCCGCCACCAGGACCCGGCCCGCATCCGGTTCCACCAGCCGGTTCACCATGCGCAGCGTGGTGGACTTGCCGCAGCCGGAGGGCCCGATCAGCGCGCAGACGCTGCCTTCCTCCACAGCGAGGTCGACATCGTCGACGGCGGGGCGCTCGGCGCCCGGAAAGCGCTTGCTCACCCCCTCCAGGCGGATCACGGCGCGGGTCCGGACTGGCTTCAGCAGCCCTTGCCTCAGCAGCCCTTGCAGATCGAGCCCATGGTGGTGCGCATCTTGGTGTCCCAGGCCTTGTCGCGGGCGGCCGCCGCGCGCTGGGCCTTGGCCATGTCGGCCTCCGTGGAGGCGCGGGTGTAGGGGGCCTTCGCCGCGCCGCCACCACTCGGCGGCTTCGTGACGCCGGTGGCGGTGATGTTGCGCGGGACGGGGCCCGGCGCCCCGGAACTCGGCTGCGCCAGGGCCGGCGCGGCACCGAGCAGGACGGTTAGGGCGCTGAGGACGGCGATGCGGGACATGAGGAGGACAATCCCTGACAGGGTTCGAAGGTCGCGCGCGGGGCCGAAGCGACGCCGTGGCCCCACACGTCTGCCCTGTCTACGACGGACAGCGGTAAACAATATGGCGCCTGAACCATTGTCCGCGACGCATGCGGATCCGGCGGGGTGCCAAACGGCACGCGCGCACGCGGGACGTTTCAGGGGCCGCTGAGGAAACCGATGCGCTCGCGGGCCGGCTGGCCGATCCAGAGCAGGACGGCACCGATCACGAGGCCGAGCAGGGCGGCGGGCGCCAGGGTCAGGGGCAGCACGAGGATCTGCCAGAGCCAGGGGGCCACCCCCTCCACCGTGCCCTGCAGGGCGCTCGCCCGGTCTTTGAACAGGGTGAAGGCGAGGTCGCTGACGCTGGTGATGCGCAGGGCATTGTTCGCGATGGAGCGGGCGCCGTCGTAGACGAGACAGACGAAGCCGCCCGCGAGAAAGACGAGCCCGAGGAAGCGGCTGAGGAAACGGACCATCGCACCCGATCGCATCCGCCGGCATCCGCGCCGGCCCTGGGTTTGAGTAGGAGGGCGGGCCGACGGGCGCAAGCCACCGCTGCGAGAGGCATCGCCGCGAGAGCCATGGACGCCGGAGCCTGCGGGCCGCGCGGTTTGCGCCGGATGGCGAGCGCGCCATATGCGGGCACGGGGCCGCGCGGCGCGCGGGGCCCGGCCGCAACCCGAGATCCGACCCAGACCCATGCCCGACGCCTCAACGCTCCTCGATCCGCTGCCCGCGCCTGGCGAGACCGCACCGCCCCTCGGGCTTGTGATCTTCGATTGCGACGGGGTGCTCGTCGACAGCGAGCCGATCAGCCTCGCGCGCCTCACCGCCGGCCTCAACCGCATCGGCGTGCCCATCGACGTCGAGACCGTGCGGGCGCGCTTCGCCGGCACCTCGATGGTCTCGATCATGGAGCACATCGCGCGCGATTACGGGGTCACGGCGCCGGACGGGTTCGTCGAGGCGGTGAAGGCGGACACGCTGCGTGCCTTCGACACGGAGTTGCGCGCGGTCGCCGGGGTCGCGGCGGCGGTCGCCGCCCTCGGCCTGCCCTCCTGCGTCGCCTCCAGCAGCGACCCCGTGCGGCTGCGCCATTCCCTCGGGCTCACCGGGCTGCTGGCGCTGTTCGAGGGGCGGATCTTCTCCTCGACCATGGTGGCACGGGGCAAGCCGGCGCCGGACCTGTTCCTCCATGCCGCCGCCACGATGGGCGTGGCGCCCGACGCCTGCCTCGTCATCGAGGACAGCGTGCCCGGCGTCACGGCCGCCCGTGCCGCCGGCATGCGGGTCGTCGGCTTCAGCGGCGGCGGCCACTGGAATCATGACCCGGCCGCCGCCGACCTGACGCGGGCCGGCGCGGCCCGGATTTTTCGCGATTACGGGGATCTGCCCGCCGTGCTCGCGGCCGCCTGAGGCGGTCGCGCAGGAAGCATCCCCGCAGGGACCGAAGCGTGGCCCTTTCTGCCACGCACGGTACTGCATTCGGAAGATCGATCCGTTGACGAAACGCAACGCGATGAGCATCTTTAAGACGTTCGACGACGCCCAAACGTGTCGCCGGACCGCGGTGATTTGAAGTGTGTAGCTTGCGCCGCGTCATCAAACGCTAAAGCACCGCGATGCGCGCGCGCCTCGTGGTCCTTCCTGGAAAGGATGACTTGCCGTGACTGTCTGCGACGCAATCCTCCGGCAGGGCGACGCCTCGCTCCTCCGGTCCTCGGCTTCCCGGTCCCAACGCGGCTGCTGTCGACGCTGACCTCTCCGTCGCGTCCCACCGTTCGTTGTCCGCCGGCCTGGCGCCGGCCACCGGAGTCCTTGTCATGTCCCATCTTCAAATCGAGGCCGAGCGGGCGCTGAATCGCCTGCACGCGGCCCCCGGCTTCGTGGATCACCGGGCGGAGCGCGCCCGCAACCGCCTCCATGCCGAGCCCGCGCCGGCCCGGATCATCGAGGTCGGCGAGATCGCCGCCGGGATCGCCGTGCCGGAGCCCGGCGGCGTGCGCTTCTTCTCTTCGAACCGCGACTTCGACCTCCTCGACGGCGCGGTCTTCCGCAGCGTCGAGCAGGCGGCGCGCGCCGCACGCGACCGCTTCCGCCATCGGATCGGTGCGCGGGAGAGCCGCCTCCAGGCCGTGTGAGCCCGGCGCGCTGGCCGCCGCGTGTCAGACCGGCCAGCACGCCTCGCGGTAGGCCCCGTCCCAGAACAAGTATTCGAGGCGGGTGGCCTGAGCGTAGGCATTGTGCATCCGCGCGCGGACATCCGGCGAGGCGCCCGCGGCCGCCTCGTCGGTGGCGGCGATCATCTCGGCCACCGCCTGGGCGAAGTCCTCGCCCGCATAGGTGTCGATCCAGGCGCGGTACGGGTTGTCGGCCCGCGCGCGGGAGAAGATGTCCCGGCCGATCTCGGCATAGATCCAGAAACAGGGCAGCAGCGCGCCGAGCACCACCTCGTAGGGCTCCGCATACGCGGTGGCGAGGAGGTAGGAGACGTAGTGGTCGCACGGAGGCGACAGCGGCGTGTCCGCGAAGGTCGCGGCGTCGATGCCGTAATCGCGGAAGAAGCCGCCGTGGAGCGAGCGTTCCACCACGATGGCGGTCTCGGCCGCGCGGGCGAACTGCACCATCCGGTCGGGGTTCGGCGCCTTGGCGGCGGCCATAGCCAGCGCGCGGCTGAAGCCCACGAGGTAGTGCGCGTCCTGCACGATGTAGTGGATGAAGCGCGCCCGGGCGAGGCTGCCGGCGGCGAGCTCGGCATTGAACGGCATGGTGCGGATGGCCTCGTAGGCCTCCGCGTTGCGGGCCCAGGCCTGTGCGGAGAAAGCCTGCGCCGAGAAGGCCTGCGCGGAAAACGTCTCCGCCGGGACGGGGTCGGTCATGCCCGAGTCTCCCGCTCGAAGGACAGCGTGACGCCGTGACGGGCGCGGGCGCCCGGCGCCAGCAGGCGCTGCGAATCCCGGCCCGTGAGGTCGCCGGCAAAGCCCGCCCAGTCGGCGTGGCCGGTCCAGCATTCCAGGGAGAGGAACGGGGCCGTCGGCTTGGTCCAGACTGCCAGATGGGGGAAATCCGACACCGCGAGGCGGATCGCCGTGCCGTCGGGTCCGGTGAAGCGCATCCAGCCGCTCGCCGCATCCCGGAAGACCAGGGCCTCGGTGAAGAGCGCCGGGTCGAGGGGCAGGGTGTCGCCCGTGAGCGGGATCGGCCGCTCGTCGCGCAGGAGCAGGCCGCCCGCGCCCACTTCCGGCACGAAGGGCCGCTCCGGGTGCTCGAAGCGGACCGCGTAGCCGCCCCCGGCGGCGCGGGTGCCCCCGGCGAAGGGCCAGGGGAAGGCCGGATGGAAGCCGAGCCCGTAGGGCAGGGGCACCGCGTCGGTGTTCTCGATCCAGATCTCGAAATCGAGGAGGCCGGGTCCGACCCGCGCGACGATGTCGAGGCGGAAGGCGTAAGGGTAGTGCGCCCGGGTTTCCGCGCTGTCGGTGAGGCGCAGGCTCACGCTGTCGTCGGAGCGCTCGATCACCGTGAAGGGCAGGTCGCGGGCAAAGCCGTGCTGCGGCATGGGGTAGGCCTGGTCCCCCACATGGACCGTGCCGTCGCTGGAGGCGCCGACCACCGGGAAGAGCCAGGGTGCGTGCCGGTTCCAGTGCGCGGGGTCGCCGCTCCATAGGTACGCGCGGCCCCCGACCTGCCAGGAGACGGGCTCGGCCCCGTCGGCGTCGATGACCGCCTGCGTGCCGTCGCCGGCCGTGATCGTGATCCGTTCGCCCATCTGTATCCTGTCGTCCGGCTGGCCGCCGCCCTCGCGGGGCGCGGTGGGAGGGGTCAGCGCGCCTTCAGCACCGCCCGGCAGGCGGCCGGAAGCGCGGCCATCGTCATCGGCGGCTTCGGGCGCGGCGGCTTCGTGGCGGGCTTCGGATTCATGATCGCGTCGCTGAACCAGTAGGCCAGTTCCTCACCGCAGCCGTCGCCGGAGGGCGGCGGGGCCTGGTCGCCGCACTGGTCCTGGCCCGCCGGGCAGGCGAGGCGGATATGGTAGTGGTAGTTGTGCCCGTACATCGGCCGCACCTTGGAGAGCCAGGCGCGGTCGCCGCCGGCCTCGCGGCACAAGGCCTTCTTGATCGCCGGGTTGACGAAGATGCGCGCCACCTCGCGCTCCTGCGCCGTCATCCGGATGAGCTTGAGGTGCTCGGGGGTCCAGACCTGCGGGTCGATGTCCAGGCGGTCGGGCCGGACCACGTTGGTGGCGGAAGTCTCCTCGCGCTCGGTCCGACTCATGCGGTGGTCGGGCATCGGGGTCAGCCAGATGTCGGCGTCGAGGCCGAGCTGGTGCGAGGCGTGGCCGGTGAGCATCGGACCGCCGCGCGGCTGCGACATGTCGCCGACGAGGAGGCCGTTCCAGCCGATGCGGGGGGCCTTGGCGGCCAGCCGCTCGAGGAACTCGACCAGCGGCGGGGTGCCCCACATCCGGTTGCGCGACAGGCGCATGACCTGCCAGTTCGGTCCGTCGACGGCCAGGGCCTCGCCGCCCGAGAAGCAGCCCTTGGCATAGGACCCGTAGGCATGGGCGGGGCCCGGTGCCGGGGTCAGGGCGCGGCCGAACAGGGCCTTGGCCGGCGTGTCCGGGGCGTCCGGGTTGGCCAGCGGCGGCAGGGGCTTCGGGTTCACGCTGCCCCGGTCCTGGGCCTCGGCGGGCAGGCCGAGGCAGGAGCCGAGGAGCACGAGCGTCGCGAGGCGAAGGCGAAGGGTCAGCGGAGGGCTCCCGGGATCGCGTCCCCGCGGGGCGGGGCGCCGAGGATCTTCTATGGGCGAGGAATCGAGGTCTCGAAGCCACGCTAGTCCATCGGGGATCGCCCCGTCGAGGGTCCGCGGCGTCGCCCTACTCCACCGGCGCCACGGCGATCCGGATCGTATCGACGGCCGCATCGCTTACCAGGAGGGTGATCGGCGCGGTGCCGAGCTGGAACCGCACGCTTTTCGCCAGCATCGGGCACCCGGGGCGCATCGTGCTCGCGGTCGGGGGCCGGGTGGTCCGGTCGTCCTGGCTCACGTCGATCCAGGCCCGGTCCGACAGGGTGACCTGGTAGGCGCCGGGGGCGAGCGGCGCCGCGAGGTGCAGCACGCCGCCCCGGGCCCCGGGCCTGGACTCCCGCGAGGGCGCGAAGGGCGGGGCGACCGCGTCCTGCGGCTTCAGGACCAGGATGGCGGCCGGCATCGCCGCCGCCAGGGTGCCGCCGGATTCGACCCGCGGCAGGCTGGAGGCCGAGAACCACGCCTGCTCGCGCAAGAGTGACCAGTCGAACTGCGTGCAGGCCGCCGGGTCCGCGGCCGGCAAACCGCCGGAGGACTGCGCCCGGGCCCCCGCGAGGGGAGCCGCACAGGTGGCGGACAGCGCGAGGAGCGCGGTCGCGGCGAGCCGGCGCATCGCCCTCAATCCACCGCGACCAGCACGTCGGAGGACTTCACCACGGCGTAGGCCTCTCCGCCCACGGTCAGCTTCAGGCTGTCGACGGATTCGTTGGTGATCGAGGCGGTGACCAGCTGGCCGCCGGCGATCTCGATCTTCACATGGGCCGTGGTGGCCCCCTTCTCGACCGAGACGACCTTGCCCTTGAGGACGTTGCGCGCGCTGATCTTCATGACGACGGATTCCCTTGCGTTGGGCCGGCCCGGACGGGGGCCGGCGCGGCGGGACGATGCCGCTCACGCCGGCGCGGTGCAACCCGTCCGGATGCAACCCAGCACCGGAGCCCGCGCGACCGTGATCGGGCTCACGGGGCTTCGTCCTCCTCCGGCGCGCTTTCCTCCTCCGAGACCCGGCGGCGCGAGCCCCATTCGGCAAGGGCGGCGTTGAGGTCGTCGAGGACGAAGTGGCGGGCGCTGTCGCGGTCGTAGCCGTCCGCCAGCAGGTCGTCGTACTCGGTGAAGACGTGGCGGGCATAGGCCACCAGGGCGAGCCAGGCCGCGTTGTCCGGCCGCGCGTTGCGCAGGCCGGGGCTCGCCAGGGCCCGGTCGGTCACCGCCTCGCTCTCGAACGCGGGCAGGCGCGGGGCGAGTTGCGCCAGCGCCGCCGCGACCGCCTCCCGCCTGTTCATCGCGTGTCTCCCATTCTTCGGGTCGCTTCGGCCTCAGCGGTCGTGATGGCCGGCGATCAGGCGGTCGGTGAGCGCCATCAGGAGGCCCGAGACCACGAAGACCATATGGATGCCCACCAGCCAGGCCAGATCCCGGTCGCTCATGCAGGGTCTCGCCCCGGGCGCCCGGGCGATGACCGTCACACGCGACGCGGGCATGTCGCATGCGGGGGCCGGGCCGGGCAAGGCGTACGAGGGGCGCGCACGAGGAAGGCGTGTGGCGCGCGGGTCGGAGGACGCCGGCATGGCCGGACCTCGGGTGCGGCGCGCCGCCGGAATCAGATGAATTCGGGATGATTTATCGTGAAGCGTTCGCTAAAGATTTCCTGTCAAGTATCGGCAGTCGGGCGGGAGGCCGGACCGCACGCCTGTTTGACCGGATCCGCTCGTGACCCAGACCAACACGGTTCTCATCGTCTCGGACCGGCCGCAACTCGCGGCCCTGCTCGCCCGCGCCGTCGAGAACGTGGTCGCCTGCCGCTGCATCGAGCCGAGTGAGCCGCTGCCCACCGCCCTGCCCGCCGTCGCCGTGGTGGACGTCAGCCGGAACGCCGCCCTGGCCCGTGCCTGGGTGGCGCGGCTGCACGCCTCCCGCATCGCGACCCTGCAGCTCACCAACAAGGCCGATGCCATCGGCCGCGCGGTCTCGGCCACCCGGACCCTGCGGGCTGACGCGCCCCGGACGGTGGTGCTCGCCACCCTGTTCGGCCTCATCGATTCGCGCCGGACCAGGGAGCGTCCGGTCCTGGGCGTCGCGACGGCGGCGCGGGCCGAGAGCCTGGCGCGGGTCGCCGACGCCATGATTACCCGTGTCTTCGAGGCCGCCGGGGCGGGCAGCGTCCTGACCCCAGCCGAGGCCGATGCCGGGACGGAGGTCATCCTCGAGGCGATCTCGGAATGCGGTATCCGGACCTGGCTGGAGGCCGTCGAGCGCCATGACCAGCAACTCTACCAGCATTCCCTCAGCGTCGCCGGCTACGCGGCCGCCTTCGGAACCGGCCTCGGCCTGCCCCACGCCGACCAGATGCGCCTGGCCCGGGCGGCCCTGCTGCACGATCTCGGCAAGGCCCGGATCCCCCTGGCGATCCTGAACAAGCCCGGCCGGCTCACTCCCGCCGAGATGGCGGTGATGCAGACCCACCCCGCCATTGGGGCCGACCTCCTGCGCGACCAGGACGGCTTCGACGCGCAGACGCTTCAGGTGGTGCGCCATCACCACGAGATGCTCGACGGCTCGGGCTACCCCGACGGACTCGCGGGCGCGGCGATCCCCGACCTCGTGCGCCTCGTCACGATCTGCGACATCCATTCGGCGCTCACGGAGCGGCGTCCCTACCGCGACCGGCTCCCGCACCGGCAGGCCCACGCCCTGATGCTGGACATGGTTCCCCGGCTCGATGCCGACCTCCTGCGCGCCTTCGAGCGCGTCGTGCTGCACGCCATCCCCGACGTCGCGGTGGCGTGAGGGGGCGGACTCCGGCGCGTCCGCCGCGGCGAAATTCCGGGCCGGATGCCCAAAGCCCGGCAGGATAATGCCCCTCGAAAGCGATTCTCTCCCAGACTCGCGATATCCGGAGCGTTTCTCTCCGAGGCCGGATGCTTTCAAAAGAACGTTTCATTGATTCTCGCGTCCGTAGCGGGCACGTTTTCCTCAGAACGGCACCGCAGAAGTATCTGTGGGCCGAGCCCTTCTACAGAGCCAAGATCTTGAAAAACGCCGATGTGGACCAGCGCTCGTCTTGAGCGATGGCACGCTCGCGTCCCGAGGTCTTGTCGCCGAGCGAGAGTCCTTTCATGTCGCTGCCCCGCATCGTCGGCTTCACCGCCAACCTCCAGCGCCCCTCGAAGACCCGGGCGCTGGCCGAATCCCTCGCCGAGGCGGTCGGCGCGCACCTGCGGGCGGACATTCGTCTGTTCGACATGCTCGATGCCGGCACCGGCCTCGGCGCGGCCTGGTCGCGTGACCTGCTGCCGCTGCCGGCGCGCCGCATCGTCGAGGCCATCGAGGGCGCCGACGCGCTGATCGTGGGCACGCCGGTCTACAAGGGCGCCTATACGGGCCTGTTCAAGCACCTGTTCGATTTCGTCGATCCGGCGGCCCTGGTGGGCAAGCCCGTGATCCTCTCGGCCACCGGCGGCGGTCCACGCCACGCCCTCGTGGTCGAGCATTCCTTACGCCCGCTCTTCGGGTTCTTCAGCGCCCACACCATCCCCAGCGCGGTCTACGGCTCGGACGCGGATTTTCGCGACGGCGCCCTCGTCGATCCGGGCGTGAAGGCCCGCATCCAGGACGCGGCGGGCCAGCTCGCGGACCTGCTTCAGGCGCGGGCCGCGCGTGCCGGGGCGCCGGACGCTCCGCTCACCGCCTTCGCCAGTGCCGGCTGAGGGGCGTCCGGCGATGCTCTCCCGACGCAACCTCCTCGCGGGTGCCCTAGCGGCGGCCCTGCCCGGGCCGGCGCGGGCCCAGGGTGGCACCTTCCGGATCGGCTACCAGAAGAACGGCATCCTCGTGGTCGCCAAGCAGCAGGGCGCGATCGAGCAGGCGCTGAAGCCCCTCGGCGTCTCCGTGCGCTGGACCGAGTTCTCGTTCGGGCCCCCGGTCCTCGAGGCCCTCGGAGTCGGCGCCATCGATTTCGGTCAGACCGGCGCGCCGCCCCCGGTCTTCGCCCAGGCCGCCGGCAATACCCTGCTCTACGTCGCGGCCCAGGATGCCGGCGGCTCGGGGGAGGCGATCCTGGTGCCGCCGGGCTCGACCCTGACGACGCTCGCCGACCTCAAGGGCCGGCGCGTCGCCTTCGCCAAGGGGTCGAGCGCGCATTACCTCGTCGTCCGCGCGCTCGAGAAAGCCGGGCTGACCTACGCGGATATCGAGCCCGTGACCCTGGCGCCCGCGGATGCGGCCGCCGCCTTCGCGCGGGGCGCCGTCGACGCCTGGGCGATCTGGGACCCGTACTTCGCCATCGCCGAGCGCCAGCCCGGCATCCGCATCCTGGCCAGCGCCGCCGAGATCGAGAAGCCCACCAACTTCTTCCTCGGCAACCGGGACTTCACGCAAGCCAACGCCCCCGTGGTTCAGGCGGTGGTCTCTGCCCTCGGTGACGTCGCAGCCTGGTGCGAGGCGCACCGCCCGGAGGTCGCCGCGCTGCTGTCGAAGGGCACCGGCGTGCCCCTCGACGCGACCCAGCGCGCCGTCGACCGCAGCGTCTACGTCATCGCCCCGCTCTCCGAGACGGTCATCGCCGGCCAGCAGCGCGTGGCCGACCGCTTCCAGGCGCTGGGCCTGATCGCCAATCCCATCCGCGTCCGCGATGCCGTGTGGACGCCGCCGGCTCCTCCGGCGAGCAAGGGCTAAACCCCATGACGACCTCCTTCAGCACCCGCACCCTGGAGCGCCTGACGCCCTGGCTCGTGCCCGCCGCGATCCTGCTCGGCTGGCAGGTCGCCGCCTCCACCGGCCTCGTCTCCACCCGCTTCATGCCGGCCCCCTCGGGGGTCATCGCCGCGGGGTGGCAGGCGGCCCGAAGCGGCGAGCTCTGGACCAACCTCTCGATCAGCTTCGCCCGCGCGGCCGTCGGCTTCCTCATCGGCGGCGGCATCGGCTTCGCGCTCGGCCTCGCCAACGGCCTGTCGCGGCTCTCCGAGCGCCTCACCGACACCACGCTGCAGATGATCCGCAACATCCCGCACCTGTCGCTGATCCCGCTCGTGATCCTGTGGTTCGGCATCGACGAGGAGGCCAAGCTCTTCCTCGTGGCCATCGGGGTGTTCTTCCCCGTCTATGCCAACACCCTGCACGGCATCCGCTCGGTGGACCCGGCCCATCTCGACGAGTTGCGGGTCCACCGAGCGGATG